>CALISK010000167.1 GCA_938041625.1 uncultured Tenacibaculum sp.
TTGTGTTTTCGAAGTTCATTTAATAGAATTTCATATTCTTTTTGAATATCGTCACTATCTGCAGGAATTAAAAATAGTAATAAAGAATTTCGTTCTATATGGCGTAAAAAGTAATGACCTAATCCTTTTCCTTCAGCGGCACCTTCAATAATCCCCGGAATATCAGCCATAACAAAACTTCTATGGTTTCTGTATTCTACAATTCCTAAATTAGGCTTTAATGTAGTAAAAGCATAATCGGCAATTTTAGGTTTAGCAGCAGTTAATACAGATAACAAGGTAGATTTTCCAGCATTAGGAAATCCAACTAAACCAACATCTGCTAATAACTTTAACTCTATTCGAAACCAAGCTTCTTTACCATCTATACCAGGCTGGGCATATCTAGGAGTTTGATTTGTAGATGATTTAAAATGCCAATTTCCACGTCCTCCGCTTCCGCCATCCAATAAAATTAAATCTTTATTCTCTGCTGTAATCTCATATAAAATCTCATCAGTATCAGCATCTCTAATAATAGTACCTAAAGGAACAGGTATAATAACATCTGCACCATCTTTTCCAGTACTTCTACTAGAACCACCATCTCCACCATGATCTGCTTTAAAATGGCGTTGAAATTTCAAATGGAAAAGAGTCCACATGTTTTTATCACCACGTAAAATAACATGTCCGCCTCTTCCTCCGTCACCACCATCTGGACCACCTTTAGAAATAAATTTTTCACGATGTAAATGGACAGAACCACGTCCCCCTTTACCAGAGGAAGCATAAATTTTTATATAATCAACAAAATTTCCTTCAGTCATTCCTTCATAATTTTACGATTCAAAAATGTTATATAATTTTTAAATCTTTTGAGTCTTTCAATTAAGAAAGTTTATAATTTATCAAATACCTCAGATAACCTATCTGTAATGTCTTCAATAGCACCTACACCATTTACACCATAATAAGTTCCTTGAGCATCGTAATAATCTTTTAAAATGGCAGTTTTAGTATTGTATTCGTTAAAACGATTACGTATTTTTTCTTCATCAGTATCATCAGAACGACCACTAGTTTTTCCTCTTTCTATAATTCGTCCAACTAATAAATCTTCAGATACTTCTAAAGCAACCATTCCATTAATACGTTCATTTTTTTCAGCTAAAAATGCATCTAAAGCTTTAGCTTGAGATTCTGTACGAGGAAAACCATCAAAAATAAAACCTTTAGCATTTGGAGTTTTATTTACTTCAGCCTTTAACATGTTAATAGTAACCTCATCAGGTACTAAATCACCAGCATCAATATATGTCTTAGCTAATACACCAAGTTCTGTTTCATTTTTAATATTAAACCTAAAAACATCACCTGTAGATATGTGTATCAAATCATATTTCTCTTTCAAAAGAGTTGCTTGAGTTCCTTTTCCAGCTCCAGGAGGGCCAAATAATACTATATTTTTCATTTTGGGTTGTGTTGTTAATTGATATACAGCAGGTAAATTTCTACCAAGTTCATTATAGTCTAAACCATAACCAACGATAAACTTATCTGCAACATTTTTTCCAATATAATTAATATGTAACTCTTTTCTATATACATCTGGTTTAAAAAAGAGTGTAACTATTTTTAGTTCTTTTATATTTTTATTTCTAAATATTTCATAGATTTCTTGTAGCGTTGTACCAGTATCTATAATATCTTCTAGAATTATGATCGTTCTACCTGAAAGATCTTGATTAATTCCGATCAGTTTTTTTACGTTTTCAGAAGAAGCTGTACCTTCATAAGAAGCTAGTTTAACAAAAGAAATTTCGCAGTCACTATTAAATTCACGAATAAAATCAGAAGCAAAAATAAAACAACCATTTAAAATACCTATAAATAAAGGAACCTCACCTTTAGGTAAATCATTTTTTACTTGATGGGCAAGAGACTTCACAATTTGTGAAATTTCTTCACTGCTTATTAACTCTTTAAAATATAAGTTGTTTAGTTTTTTTATCATCATATCTTGTAAATATAATCATTAAATAAAAAAACCGTCTTGAAAAACAAAACGGTTTAATTTATAAATATTTTCTAATTTATTCTTCTTTATTTTTAGTTGCATCAAACATAACTGGAGTAGCTACAAATAAAGATGAGTACGTACCTACTAATACACCAATTATTAAACCAAACATAAATCCTCTAATACTATCACCTCCAAAGAAGAAGATAGCTAACATAACTAACATAGTAGTTAATGAAGTATTAATAGTTCTACCTAAAGTACTACTTAAAGCTTTATCTACTAATTCTCCTGTAAAAGTTTTACTATTGGCCGCATACTCTCTAATTCTATCAAATATTACCACAGTATCATTTAATGAGTAACCAACTACTGTTAAAATAGCAGCAATAAATGATTGACCTATTTCCATGTCAAAAGGCATGAATTTGTATAATAAAGAAAAGATACCTAATACAATTAATACATCATGGAAAACTGCAGCAACAGCACCAATAGAGAAAGAAATTTTTCTAAAACGTAATAAGATATATAAGAATACAACGATTAATGATCCAATAACAGCTAATAAAGCGTCATTTTTAATATCATCTGCAATAGTAGGGTCTACCTTACGTGCACTCATAATTCCTTGAGCATCTCCTATTTTTTCAAAACCAGGTTTGAAGTTTTCATAAGTTAAATTTGTGAAATAAGGTTTTAAACCATCATATAATGCTTTTTGTACTAATTCATCTACTTCCTTAGTTTTCTCTTCAATTTTATATACAGTAGTTATTTTTAATTGATTATTTGCACCATATGTTTTTACTTCAGGAGCATTTCCAAACTTTTCTTTTAAAGAGGAAGCTACCTCGTTTGCATTCATTGGTTTGTCAAAACGAACAGTATACGAACGTCCCCCTTTAAAATCAACACCTTGTTTTAATCCAATAGTGAAAATTGAGATTAAACCAATTAAAATAAGAGTACCAGAAACAACATAAGCAATCTTACGCTTCTTTAAGAATTGGATATTGATATTCTTAAACCAATTTTTAGATACATTAGTATTAAAAGTAAGGTTTGTTCCTTTAGCAACAGCATTATCTACAAGTAATTGTGTAATAAAAATTGCAGTAAATAAAGAAGTTAAAATACCTACCATTAATGTTAAAGCAAACCCTTTAATAGGTCCAGTACCAAAAACATATAATATAACACCTGTTAATAGGGTAGTAATATTTGCATCTATAATTGCAGATAAGGCACCTTTAATACTAAATCCTTCATCAGCAGCTACTCCTAAACCTTTTCCTGAGTTTAGTGCTTCTTTAATTCTTTCAAAAATAATAACATTCGCATCTACGGACATACCAATGGTAAGTATAATACCAGCAATACCAGGTAATGTTAAAACAGCACTAAAGGATGCTAAAGCACCAAAAATGAATAAAATGTTTACTAATAAAGCAATGTTTGCATATAAACCAGCTTTACCATAGTATAAAACCATCCAAACTAAGACTAATAAAATAGCCAATCCGAATGACCACATACTTGCATTAATAGCTTCTTTACCTAAAGAAGGACCAACGATTTCTGATTCAATAATTCTAGCAGGAGCTGGTAATTTACCCGCTTTTAATACAGTAGAAATATCTTGCGCTTCTTCAACAGTCATAGAACCACCAGATATAGATGAAGTACTTCCTAATTTACCTTTAATTATAGGAGCAGAATACACATAGTCATCTAAAACAATAGCAACAAATTTGTTAATATTCTTTCCAGTAAGAGAACTCCAAAGTTTAGTACCTCTAGTGTTCATAGTCATACTAACTTCAGGCTTTCCTGTTTGGTCAAATTGTTGTGAAGCATCAGCAATAACATCACCTTCTATATTTGCTTCCCCATTTCTGTTAGATTTTATTGCATATAAACTAACAAGATTTTGAGTTTCATCAGTGTTTGCTTCTTCATCTTCTTTATCATTAGATCTTGGAGTAAAAGGTTTGTAATCCCATAAAAACTTAACATGTCTTAAATTGTTAGGAATTAAAGAAGTTATTTGTTTGTTATTTAATAGCTTATTTACTTGAGCAGTATCTTGAACTTTTGCAAAACCTATTGTAGAACTTAATTGTTGTTGATTAGGAATTAAAAAGTTGAATAACATTTTAGAATTTGCAACTGACGTAGAATCAGTGTCTGAATTTAATAACTCATCAATATCCGTTTTAGTTGAATCTTTTTCTGAAGTTACATTGTTTTTTTCAGAAGATTGCTTTAAAATTTCTATAGATTTTGAGTTTGCTATAGATAAATATTGAAGAACTTCTGTATTTGAATATACTTCCCAAAATTGTAACTTAGCAGTACTTACTAATAATTTCTTTACACGCTCTATATCTTTAGCACCAGGTAATTCAACTTGAATTCTACCAGAAGTACCAATTCTTTGAATATTTGGTTGTACAACACCGAATTTATCAATACGACTTCTTAAAACATCAAAAGCAGTATTTATAGAAACATTAATCTCTTCCTGTAAAATAGGTTTTACTTCATTATTTGTTTTATTAAAGTCAATTTTATCACGAAGCAATTTATTACCAAAAATGGTTGGGTCACTAAGTTTTACACTTCCTTTACTTTCTTTTTCAAACTCAGCATAGAATAAGTCAATATAATCATCCTGTGAATCTGCCTGAGCTTTATCTGCATTGGCTAAAGCATTTGTAAATGCTTTGTTTTTCGAATCGTTAGATAATCCAATTAAAATATCTCTAACAGATACTTGTAAAACAGCATTAATACCACCTTTTAAATCAAGACCAAGATTCATTTCTTTGTCTCTTATGTCATTGTAAGTATAACCTGCAATTACATTTTTATTAGCGATACTATCTGTATATTTTTTCTCTAATCTTGCTATTTCTCTACCATCGTCTTTTTTCTCAGCGTTATCTTGCGCATAAGTTTTAGCTTCATCTTCTACTTTATTAGCAAAAAATGTAAATGATAATTGGTATAAACTTACTAATCCGAAAAGGATTGCAAATAATCTAATGAGACCTTTGTTTTGCATTTTAAATGATTTAGATTGACTTCTTTTTAAAAACGTGCAAATATAGTATAAGAAAAAAGAAAACCCAATTTTTTATTGCTTTTCTGACAGTAAAAAGATGTTCTTTTGCTGATTGAGTGAAAATAGTTTCATGTTTTTAGAATTATTTTTAAAAAGTAATGGCTTTTTTTATAGTAAAAGGAATAATTATGATTAAAACTTTAAATCAAAATAAGTATAAATTTTTCAAAAAATATTATTTAAGGATAAAGCTGTTTTTGATTTAGATTAATACATATTGCATTTATGATTTAATTTTTTTATATTTATGAATATAATATTATCGCGGGGGATAAAAGTTATTATAAAGAAAAATATGCAATTTATCCGATATACATATGCTCGCCTCGTTAAATCAAGAAGGTATTATACACCATACTATAGACATGTATTAAAAAAATACGTAGATTTTAGTATATACTACAAGGTTTTTAATTCATTAAAGTTATCTGATGAAAAAACAAATACTAATGTTAAAATTAGTTTTACACAAAATTTATCTTTTGGTAATAGTTTAAATAGTATTAAAAATAGATTTAATGGTTCTTTTAGAGTTGTAAAACAATTAAAAGGATTGAAAATTTTATTATCTGAAATAAAAATTTCTCAATATAAATTTATTTTAGAAATGCATTTTTTTAATGATCAATTAGTGTTTTTTAAATACATTTTTAGAAATTTAGAGCATAAAAAAGTGTTATTGGATATGATAAGGAGAAAATATTTAAAGAACTCAAAAATTATACTGAAGAATAAATCTCTATCTATTGAAGATAATAACCATAATTTTATTTATATAGAAAATGAAGTTGATCTATCTATAAGTTATCTGAGTTTCAATTTTGGGTTTTATGATCATGTAATAAAGGAAAAAGAGGAGAAAGAAGTATTAACGTTAAGAGGAAGGGAAGAAGTTTTAGATAAATTATATAAAGCACTATAAAATATAAACCCCGAATAATATTTTAAATATTATTCGGGGTTTATATTGAGTGATATAAATTATATACCTCTTTGTTTATTTATTTCATCTTGAAGTTGTCTTCTTAATTTTTGTTCTTTTTCTATTGCTTTTTTTCTATGAGATTCAAATTCTTGTTCAATTTCATCTAAATCTTTTTTAGCTTGTTTAGTTAATATATTACTGTTCTTGTGTCTGAATATAAAAAAGATCATTCCTAGTAATAAAACACCAATAGCTGACCATAAAATTAAATTGTAAGAAGTTTTATTAATGTTAATTCCTAAAAAACTAATTTGATTTTCTTTCCCCAAAGAGTTTTGTAATTCATTAGTTAGTTCTTCCATTTTCTTATTCAAACTACTAATATTTTGACTTTGCTCATTCATCTTTTCTTGACGAACAGTAATATCTTTTTTTAAAGAAGAAATACTATCTAAAGCGTTTTTCTGTAAAGATTGAAAATCTGCTTTAGTAATCATTTTATACTCATGCCAACGTTTAGCCTTTCCATAAGTTTTTATAAATTGATTTTTTAAAGTATTAGGAAGATTATCTAATTCTTTCTTCGATAGCTTTGTTTGAGCAGAAATTGAAATTGAAAATAGGGTGAGTAATAAAAAATAGATGGTTTTCATTTAAATGTAATTTCAAGTGGTTTAAAAAAACCCAAACGATAAAGTTTGGGTTTTTAGTATAAGCAAGGTTATTAAACTTATTTTACTTTATCTACAATTGCCTTAAAAGCTTCAGGATTGTTCATCGCTAAATCAGCTAAAACCTTACGGTTTAACTCAATATTATTAGCTTTTACTTTACCTATAAACTGTGAGTAAGACATTCCGAACTGACGAGCTCCAGCGTTAATACGTTGAATCCATAATGAACGGAAGTTTCTTTTCTTGTTTTTACGGTCGCGGTAGGCGTAAACCATTCCTTTTTCGACTGCATTTTTAGCTACTGTATAAACGTTTTTTCTACGTCCAAAGTAACCTTTTGCTTGCTTCAATATTTTTTTTCTTCTATTTCTTGAAGCAACTGAATTTACTGATCTTGGCATAATTTAAATGTTTTTGTAGTAGGCGATTACTTTTTAATTCTGTTTAAAGAGAATTAATAGATAATTCTTTAAGGCCTAACTCCATGGTTAATAATAATTACCTAGCTAACTAATTATTTTAATAATAATTGTTGCTTAATGTTTGCCTCATCAGCTTTATGTACTAATGCTGAGTGAGTTAATGCAAGCTTACGTTTTTTAGACTTTTTTGTTAAAATGTGACTTTTAAACGCATGCTTTCTTTTAATCTTTCCAGAGCCAGTTAACTTGAAACGTTTTTTGGCGCTAGATTTGGTTTTCATTTTAGGCATCTTCTGCTATCGTTTTTATCTTGCTTATATTATCTTATATTCTTTTTAAAGAATATTACTTTGTTTTCTTAGGAGCAATAAACATAATCATACGTTTACCTTCTAATTTTGGCATTTGCTCAACTTTACCATAATCTTCTAACTCTTGAGCTAATTTTAATAGTAAAATTTGACCTTGCTCTTTAAAGACAATAGATCGTCCTTTAAAAAATACATATGCTTTTAATTTTGCACCATCTTGCAAAAACTTAATAGCATGTTTCTTTTTAAATTCATAATCATGTTCATCTGTTTGAGGACCAAAACGAATCTCTTTTACAATTACCTTAGTAGCTTTCGATTTTAAAGCTTTCTCTCGTTTCTTTTGCTCATACAAGAACTTCTTGTAGTCAATTACTTTACAAACAGGAGGAACAGCTTTAGGAGAAATTTCTACTAAATCTAATTCTAATTCTCGTGCAATATCTTTAGCTTTTGCTAAAGGATATACACCAACTTCTAGGTTGTCGCCTACCAGACGAACTTCATCAACATATTTAATTTTATCATTAATTCTATGTTGATCTTCTTTTATTATTCTTACGGGTCTCCTACGACCACCTTTTCTTCTAATTGCTATGACTTATATTTTTTAGATTATTATTACGACTAATTATTGGTGTTAAATGTAACTAATGTTTTATTAACTTCTTTTTGTATTAACAGGATAAAATCTTCAATAGTAAAGGTTCCAATATCACCTTCTCCATGTTTTCTAACAGATACCGTGCCATCCTGTTCCTCTTTCTCACCAACAATAATCATAAAAGGAATCTTGTTTACTTCTGCATCTCTAATCTTACGACCAGTTTTTTCATTTCGGTGATCTACGAGGGCGCGAATTTCGGAATTTTCTAACAGATTTGAAACTTTTTCTGTATATTTTTCATATTTCTCACTGATAGGCAGTATAATAACCTGCTCTGGAGTCAGCCATAGAGGGAAATTACCACCAGTATGCTCTAATAAAATAGCAATAAATCGTTCTAAAGAACCAAAAGGAGCACGATGAATCATTACCGGACGGTGCAGTTCATTATCACTACCTTTATAATTTAAATCAAAACGTTCAGGAAGATTATAATCTACTTGAATTGTTCCAAGTTGCCAACTTCTACCTAAAGCATCTTTAACCATAAAGTCTAATTTTGGTCCATAAAAAGCAGCTTCACCAGATTCTACTACAAAATCTAAACCTTTATCCTTCGCTGCATTTATAATTGCTTGCTCTGCTTTTTCCCAATTTTCAACAGAACCAATATATTTAGATGGGTTTTCTAAATCTCTTACAGAAACTTGAGCAGTGAAATTATCAAAACCTAATGATCTAAATACATATAAAACTAAATCAATCACATTTTTAAATTCAGAATCTAATTGTTCTGGAGTACAAAAAATATGAGCATCATCTTGCGTAAATCCTCTAACACGGGTCAATCCATGTAATTCTCCACTTTGTTCATATCTATATACGGTACCAAATTCAGCAAAACGTTTAGGAAGATCTTTATAAGAATAAGGTTTGTAATTGTAAATTTCACAATGATGAGGGCAATTCATTGGTTTTAATAAAAACTCTTCATCTAATTTAGGAGTTTTTATAGACTGAAAACTATCCTCTCCATATTTTTCATAGTGACCAGAAGTAACATACAGTTCTTTTTGACCAATATGTGGAGTCATTACCATTTCGTAACCAGCTTTCTTTTGTGCTATTTTTAAAAAACTTTCTAACCTTTCTCTTAAAGCAGCACCTTTAGGTAACCATAAAGGTAA
Source organism: uncultured Tenacibaculum sp. (assembly GCA_938041625.1). Classification (GTDB taxonomy): domain Bacteria; phylum Bacteroidota; class Bacteroidia; order Flavobacteriales; family Flavobacteriaceae; genus Polaribacter. Next base: position 9,259 of record CALISK010000167.1, read on the forward strand.
ACCCTGACCAACTTTTTGTGAGAAAGTAAATAATTCTAATTCTTTACCTAATTTTCTATGATCTCTTTTCTTAGCTTCTTCTAATAACTCTAAATACTCAGTAAGCATTTTTTGTTTAGGAAAAGAAATCCCATATATACGAGTTAATTGATTGTTTTTTTCGTCACCACGCCAATAAGCTCCAGCAACGTTCATAATCTTAATAGCTTTTATAATACCAGTATTTGGAATATGTCCTCCTCTACATAAATCAGTGAAATTACTATGGTCACAAAATGTGATGTCACCATCAACTAACCCCTCAATTAATTCAACTTTATATTGATTGTTTCTTCCTTTGTAGTATTCTAAAGCTTCTGCCTTAGAAACAGATCTCATTTTAAATTCTGCTTTTTCACGAGCTCTCTCTAAAAACTTCTTTTCAATATTAGAAAAATCTTTTTCAGAAATAGTATCATCACCAAAATCTACATCATAGTAAAAACCATTATCAATAGCTGGTCCAATAGTTAGTTTCGCATTGGGGTAAAAGTCTAATATAGCCTGAGCCAAAACATGTGCAGAAGAATGCCAAAAAGCTTTTTTACCTTCAGGGGTGTCAAAAGTGAAAAGAGTTAGCGTACCATCTATTGTTAATGGGGTACTTGTTTCTACAGTGGAACCATTAAAGCTCGCAGAAATAATTTTTCTAGCTAAACCTTCACTAATACTTTTAGCAACATCTATTGGAGTGCTATTTACTTCAAATTCTTTGACGCTTCCGTCAGGCAATGTAATTTTAATCATTATAATGTGTATGTTATTGAATTTCCTTACAAGTGGGAATTCTTCTAGATAACAAAGGTATTATAAAAGCATTTTCTGTACAATAATATAAAGGTGTAATTTAGATAGAATATGAACTTTATTTGTTTAGTTTTTTAGTCATAATATTCCAATAAGATAAAACATCATTTTTTTGAGATGTAATTCTGATTGTAATATAGTTTTCAAAATGTTTCGAAAATGAAAAATCAAGATAAATGTTTTGCTTATTTTTAAGAATAACAATCATATGATATCGATTATATTTCATGTATGAGTCTGAATCAATTTGATTTTTTTTTATTTTTGATTCAAGTTCTGAAAAGATATGTCTATATTTAGTGTTTTTAGATAGAAAAGAAATGTGTTTTAACCACTCTTTTTTAACTTTTAATTTGCTAATTGTTTCTCGTTTTCTTTTTTTATTAGAGAAATTAAAAGTTAACTCTATTTCATCGCAGCCAGAAAAATGAGCTTTATAATATATTCCTTTTTTAATAGTTAAAGTCTCTGTCTTCGTTTCGTTGTAATATTCATCAAAGGAAAATGATTCTGTAAGATATTCTGTTTTTTTGAAAATATTCTTATTAACTTTATAAAGCTTGCATTTTGAATAATGTTTTTCTTGGAGTTTTTTGGTGTTTATGAAAAACTCTAAATTAAGTGGTTTATAATCTCTTTCATTAATGTCTTCGTACAGCTCGTTATTGAAGAGTGTTGTGTGTATATGTCCGTTTTTTAGACTGTCAATACGTAAAGAACCATTACCGCTTCCATGTAACCCACCACTATAAAGAGAATAGGTGTTGAGAATGTTAAGGTTTTTATTTAGAATTAAGAGGTTGAAGGTGTTTTTTTGACTTGGAATTATCGATTCAGTTGTCTTTATTATAATGTCATCAATATTATCATTGTTGAAATCTGTAAACCAATTTTTATTCCAGTAATTTTTAACACAGATATACATGTACTCAGAACCTTTTTCATAGATACAGTTATTTTTTTTAAAGAACCCGTCTTCAATATCTTTTTTACTTAAAATTAGGGAAGGATTTTTTTGTAATAATTCTTTAGAAAGCTTAGAGAATATTAAAGAATCGTTTTTTTGAGAATTAGTGTGCGTGTGTGCTAACAATAGCAATAATGTAATTAAGAGTTTCATATGTATTTCTAAAAGAGTAAGAGTAATCTTTATATGGAGTTAAAAGTAAGCCATTTTTAGGTATATGTTTTTTACTAATAATAGAAAATTTAAATATTGTTTAGTAAAACATACATATATAATTCTTATTTAGTTGTGCATAAGGAAAATTATTAAAGAGTGAGCATGTTCGATAGAAATATCTTATTCGCACAAATATATCTAAGCATGTAATAAAAAGACTATGCGTAGAATTAATATGACGTATTAAATGTTATAGGTAGTTACTATGCCGTATTAGTATGTTTTTTGATTTATATATGGTATTTGTTAGTGGTGTTAAAAATAGTTTGTATTATTTAAAAGCCACAAATTATTGGTTAGTAGAGATGTAAGATTACAGGGCGTAATTTTTAATAATAAAACACAAAAAAAGCTTGTGGGTTTTAAGAAGGGTTGTATATTTGCACCCGCAAACGGATAAGCGTTAGTTTGAAAGTTTGTAAGTT
>CALISK010000168.1 GCA_938041625.1 uncultured Tenacibaculum sp.
ATGAATTATGGATTGCTACCGATAATGATGGAATTACTATTTTAGATACTCAAAATTATACTGAAAAAAGACGATTAAATAAAACAAAAGGATTGGCTGTTTCTCATATTAGAAAAACAGTTACAGACAAACAGTCTAATATTTGGATTGCAACTTCAGGAGGTGGTTTTTATAAATACTTTCAAAATAATTTTCAACATTTTGATGCTGCTTCTGGTTTAAAAGGGAATCGTATTTATGCAGTACATAAGGCAAAAAAAAGTATTTGGATTTCTAGTTCTGAAGCTGGTTTAACAGAAATAGATTCTTTAGGTATTCATCACATACCAAAAACAGATAACTTTTCTGGCGTTAAAATTAAAACGATAACAAGTGATAGCAAAGGAAATATTTGGGCAGGATCTGAAGGTAATGGAGTTCTTTTAAGAATTACCAAACAAATAGATAGTATTGCCGTAGATGATACTGATTCTTTGAATATAGTAACAAAAGTATTTCCAAAAACAATAATTGAAAACCGTGTACTAAATAGAAAGAATGGTTTTCCTTCAAATTGGATTCGTAAATTAATTAGAGGACGTAATGCTATATGGGCCGCAACTTATTCTAGTGGTATTGTACAATTTAATTATGATTTAAACAAAGACAGTTTAATCATTAAAAAAGTATACGGTAACAGAAATGGTATCACTGATTTATTGATAAAGGATATTGCTTTAGATCATAAAAATAGACTATGGTATGCAACACAAACAGGTCGTTTAGGGTACCTTAAAAATGGAAAACATACTTCATTAGGAATTGTTTTAGAGCAAAAAACAACGATACGAACTTTACTTTTTTATCAAAATAAGTTGTTTTTAGGAACGGCAGGAAAAGGTATTTGGGTTTCTGAACTAGATGCTAAAATACCTATTTTTAAGCCTTTGAAAGGAGCTAAAAAGATGTTTTCAAAAAATATTTATCAGCTAATATTTGATAATCAAGGGTATTTATGGGCAGGTACTGAACGTGGTGTTGATAAAATACAATTAAACCAAGAAAATGAAATTGAAGATATTTATCATTTTGGAAGAAATGATGGTTTTTTAGGAATAGAAACTTGTTTAAATGCAGCAGCCAAAGATGATAAAGGAAGTGTTTGGTTCGGAGCTCTTTATGGTTTAACAAAGTATACGCCAAGTACAGACAATAAAATTGTTTTAAAACCGAAAATATATTTTAAAGATGTACAAGTTGCCTATAAAAGTGTAGATTCTATTAATTTAAAGGAATGGACAAATACAGATAAAATATTACAACTAAACCCAACTCAAACACAATTAAGTTTTGGGTATAGAAGTATTGATATAGATCACCCAAATCAAATAGAATATCGATCTAAGTTAAATGATAATGATTGGAGTCCATGGTCTAAAGAAAATAAACAAAACTATGCAGGTCTTGCTTATGGTTCTCATCAATTTTCAGTACAATCGAGAAACCATCGATGGGAGGAGAGTAAAGCTATAAAATTCAATTTTTTTATAGACAGTCCAATCCATGAAAAAGCATGGTTTCAATGGACAGTAATAGGTTTAGGACTCCTGCTTTTATTGATTTTAGGTTGGTTATATATACGTAGAATACGATTAAAAAATAAAGCAGATAAAGAACAATTACAATTACAAAATCACTTGCTTACTTTAGAACATAAAGCGTTGCAATTACAAATGAATCCACATTTTATATTTAATGTTTTAAACGGAGTAAAAGCTATGGCTATTAGTAAGCCAGAAAAGATGAATGCAACCATCAATAGTTTTGCTGTTTTATTAAGAGACACATTAAACAATTCTAGAAAAGAACACATTACATTAGCCCAAGAAATAAAAACATTACATCATTATATTATTTTAGAAGAGTTAATGGCAGCGAAACCTTTTACATTTGATATTTCAAATACTTGTGAATTTGATGCAGAGGAAATTTTGATACCACCAATGCTTATTCAGCCTTTTGTAGAAAATGCAATACGTCATGGTATTTTAAAAGGGGAAAGAGAAGGAAAACTTCAAATCGAATTTCATACAACCGAACGTAATTTGCATTGTAAGGTAATTGATAACGGAATGGGTATTTTTACCTCTCAGAAAACAAAAGAAAAAACAGATCACCAATCTATGGCACTTACAGTAACCAAAGAACGTTTAGCTTCTATTTCAGGAAAAAATGCTTTAGAAATCACAGAAATTAAAAATGATAATGGTACTATTGGGGGAACAAATATTACCTTTAAAATTCCTTTACTAACAGATTATTAGAAAAACTATGCTTACAGCCATTATTGTAGAAGACATGATTGATGCTTTACAACTTTTAAAAAGTGATTTAGAAACAAGGCATCCAGAAATTCAAATTATAGCAACAGCTCAAAGTGTAGTTGAAGCAGCAAAGGTTTTACGAAAAAAACAAGCAGATATTCTTTTTTTAGATATTATGCTAGGTGATGGTACTGGTTTTGATATTTTGGAGATTTTTCCAGATTTAAAATCAAAAATTATCTTTGTTACAGCAAGTGATGAGTTTGCTATTAGAGCCTTTAAATTTGCAGCAATAGATTATGTTTTAAAGCCTTATTCTTATGACGAATTAGATTTAGCTATAAATAGAGCAAAAGAACAAATACAGCCTAATAAAGAGCGATTAACCATTTTAAAGGAAACACTTTCTGCACCAGAACAAAAACCAGATAAAATATCATTACATACACTAGATAAAATTATTATTGTTAGTTTAGATGATATTATTCGATGTGAATCGGATAGTAATAATACTATTTTTTATCTTCAAGACAAACGAAAGATATTTGTAACAAAAACACTTAAATATTTTTCAGACATGCTAAAAAGCTATGATTTTCTTCGCATACATCAAAGTCATTTAGTAAACTTACAATGTATTAGTGCGTATATAAAAACAGATGGCGGTTACTTAATGCTTAAAAATGGAGAAAATGTTCCTGTTTCTGTTCGTAAAAAAACAGAAATTATAGAAATCTTAGATAAAATGCACCGTTAATGTCTGTATGATACGATACTTCTTTGGCATGTTGTTTGATTTTAGGTTCGGAAACAAATCTAAAACATAACAATTATGAAAAGACAAATAGTATTATTCTTACTTTTTTTTAGTGTTTTCTCTGCTACTATTTTTAGTCAAATAAGAATAGGGGGAGGTATTTCTATTGACATTAATTTGCCTATTCCAGATATTGTTATTGTAGATAAATCACCAAGAAAAGTTCCTAGTCCACAACCAGAACAGTGTCCTAAACCCATAGAAAAACGTCATCGTTGTAATGGTAACTGTCATCATAATAATGTATTCAGTTATGGAGAAATACAGAATCAAAACGGTTTGTATGGTAATGAAAGATACAGTGTATTAGACGCACATATAACTCTTCTTCAAAATAGAGAAGAAATAATAACTTATGAATTAGATTCTGGTGATGTTTTAGAGTTATTTATAGTTACAATAAATCCTAATGATTATAATTATCATACCTATTCTAATAGTTATAGTTGTAATAAAAATAACCACATTACTAAAGTAGTATTGAATGGAAAATATTTAGATCTAAGAGACGGAAGTTTGTCTTTACAATCTAAAGGGAATAATGGATTTCATTCAGTATTAAATATACATAGTGTATATGAAGGGGATTTTAATGGAAGTGTAAATTTTTAATTGTAGAATTATAATTTATAACAACTTATTATAGTGATAAAAAAGGTTCAAAGATGTTAGTAACGTTGAACCTTTTTTTTGAATATACGTTCGAATCTAAACTTAAACAAGTATATTTTAAAAATAAAAAGAGAAAAGAATAATACTATAACTGTTTAATTAACAAACGAAATCCTTTTCCATGGATATTTTGAATTTCAATATTGTTTTTTGGGTCTTTTTTTAAATGTTTACGTAATTTTGTTATATAAACATCCATACTTTTAGTAGTAAAATAATTATCATCTCCCCATATTTCAGAAAGTGCTTGTGATCGTAGTAAAATGTTCTCTTTATGTTCAATTAGCATTCTTAATAACTCACTTTCTTTATGTGTTAAATGAATTTCTTCAGTATTAAAAATAAGTACTTGTTTTAAAGTATTTAATTTAAAACTACCGAGTTTAAAAATTGTTGTTTCTATAGATTGTAATTGAGAATCTTTATTTAAAAGTGCTTGAATTTTTAAGTAAAGAATATCAGGATCAAAAGGTTTTACTAAATAGTCTAAAGCCCCTAATTCATAACCTTTCATTTTATCTTCTTTCATTGCACGTGCAGTTAAAAAGATAAAAGGAGCTATAATTTGTTGTTCTTTAAGTTCTTTAGCAATCGTAAATCCATCTTTATTAGGAAGCATTACATCAAGTATAAAAAGATCGAATGGTTTACTTTTAGCAATTGTAATAGCGTCATTACCATCATCACATAATGTTACTTTAAATTTTTTAATTTCTAAAAAACTTTTTAGTACCATTCCAAAGTTAGGATCGTCTTCAACTAATAGTAAATTCTTTTGTGTATCTGTATTCATATCAATCATTGTTTATAGGCAAATGCAAAGAAAAAGTAGTTCCAATTTTATTACGTTTAAGTGCAATATATCCACCATGAGCTTCTGCTGTTTGCTTTACATAATTTAGACCTAATCCGAAACCTTTAACATTATGTAAATTTCTTGTAGAAACTCTATAGAATTTATCAAAAATTCTATTTTCATCTTCTTTTTTTACACCAATTCCTTTATCAGTAATATCTATAACTAAATAATCATCTTCTTTTTTAGAACTAATTAGTACGTCAACATTATTATACGAGTACTTAATAGCATTATCAACTAAATTATTAATAGCTTGATAAATATGCATTTCATCAGCGATTATCACTGTGTTTTTTGTTTTATATTGATAGTTAATTTTTCCTCCTTTTTTTTCAACTCTTATGCTATTATTTACAACAATAGTTTTAATAATAGCATTTACATCAATTTCACTTTTATCTAATTTAGAAATTAAATTATCATTTTGAGCCATTTTTAAAATCATTTCAACTTGCTTGTTCATTCGGCTATTTTCTTCCTTTATTACTTTGGTAAACTGCCGAACAACATTTTCATTTTTAATAATCTCAGGTTCTTCTATAGTGGCTGCTGCCATACTTATAGAAGCTAAAGGTGTTTTAAATTCATGTGTAATGTTGTTTATAAAATCGGTTTTGATTTGAGATAGGTGTTTTTGCTTTAAAATAATTCTCAAAGCATACCAAAAACTAAATAATATTATTAATACTAAAAGCGAAGAAATAATAATATTCAGAAAAAGAGTTTTATATAAAAATTGTTTTTTATCATAAAAAACAAGATGCAAATCTTCCTCCTCAATAGTATCTAGTATATATTTACTTTTTTCAAGAGAAACAGTATCTTTAAGTATTTCACCTCCAATATAATTCCACTTTTTATTTTCTCTATTTTTAAAACCAAAACTATGTTTTAATTCAATATTACTTTTAGATAAACTATTGCTTAATATACTATCAATATTAACTTCTTTATAATCATTTAAACTAAGAGTATCCCTTTTTCCATGAATTATAAAAACAAACTCCTTTAAAGCACTTTCTTTATTTTTTCTTTTAAGAAATTCATCTCTATACGCATTCATCGTATTATAAAATTGGGCATCATATTTTTTAGATATAGAATCGGAAGGAGAAAGTGAATAGAATTTAAAGAGAAATAAAGAATCTTTAGATTCATAATTATAAGCAGTCTTTGAATCATCTTCTATACTAATATTTTTTGAAGCTCTGTAGTTCTCAATAGCATTTTTCACATTCTTTAAAGATTGAAAAGCAGACTCACTAAAGTTCTTTTCAGTAATATTATAACTTTCATTTAACCAATTTACTTGAAATAAAATAACTCCTAGTGATGATAAACCTATTAATATTATAATATACTTAAAATTAAAGCTATTCATTTTTCTTTCTTTGTTAGCTAAAATAAAACATTTAAAGAGGTCTTATTTTTATTTAAATAATATTAAGGCTTTTTAAGGTTTGTTTAAGTTTTAAATATTGTTTTTTAGTTTTTTATAAAAACGCCCTTCTATTTTTTAATTTTTTGTTAAGGTTATTTAACCTCTAGTTACCTATCTGGCATATAGATAGAAAGTACTTTTACATCATTCTTAATAAAATAAAATGAGTTTATCATTTTAATAAGAAATAATTAAAATAGAATGAAAATTTAAAAACTAATAACATTTATGATAACAATAGATAGAGTAGAATTTTTTATAAAGAAAAATGAGCAAGAAAAGCTAAGGAAAGTAATTAGAAAAAAAGCAATGATGTTTTTATTGATGATACTAACAGCATTTCAAATTTTGGCTCAAAATAAAAAAAAAGATAGCCTTCCTGGTAATCCAGATTTACCTTCATCTTCACAAAAGTTAAAAGAGTTAGCAAATTTTGATAACGGAAATTATACATATACTGTTAAAGATTATTTTCAAAGACCAGATAAAAGTAGTTTTTTATTATCACCTGACGGAAAATACCTTTCTTTTAAGCAAAAAGATGAAAATGGTAAAATTCATGTTTATATTAAAAACACAAAAACAAATAAAATTACGTTAGCTTTAAAAGAAAAAGAAGAACTAATATCAACGTATTTATGGGGTAATAATAATACTTTATTATATGTGATGGACAAGGGAGGTAATGAAAATTATCATTTATATTCATATAATTTAAAGACTAGAAAAGATATCGATCTTACTCCTTTTGAAGGTGCAACACTTAATACTGTTTATGCTTTAGCAGATTTGCCTAAGTATGTAATTGTTCCTTTAAATAAAAGGAATAAGCAAATCTTTGAGCCTTATAAAATTAATATTGAAACTGGAGCAATAGAACTTGTATTTGAAAATACAGATGTAAAAAAATCTGTAAGTAGTTATAAATTTGACAGCAAAGGGAATTTACGAGCATTAGTACGACGTGAAAATGGAGTAAATAATATATTAGAATATAAAGCTATTGGTGAAAAATCATTTAAAGAGGTAATAACTACTAGTTGGAAAGATAATTTTAATATTATCAATTTTGTTTCAGAAGATAGTGATATAGCTTATGTGGTCACTAATTTAGAAAGTGATAAAAATGAAATTGTTTTGTACGACTTAAAAAACAAGAAAACAATAAAACGTTTATTTCATAATGATAATTATGATTTGAATGAAAACCTTTCAAGATCAAAAAAACGTAATTATGAGTTAGATTACTATTCATATAATGGTGAAAAAGAAATTGTCATTCCTGTAAGCGAGTATTTTAAAAAGTTATATAAAAAATTAACTACTAGGTTTTCACCTAATAGTTTTGAAATAGTGAGTAAAACAGAAAAAGAAGATAAATATTTAATTTACGTATTTAGCGATGTTTTATATGGACAATATTATCAATATGATATAAATAAGGATAGCTTTAAAATGTTAGAAGATTTAATGCCTAATTTAATACCTTCAACGATGGCATCAATGACTCCTATTTCTTTTAAAACAAGAGATGGTTTAAAAATTCAGGGTTATTTAACGTTACCTAAAAATGCAAAAAAAGGAAAAACACCAATGATTGTTAATCCACACGGAGGTCCTTATGGAGAAAGAGATTCTTGGGATTTTAATTCAGAAGCACAATTATTTGCGAGTAGAGGATATGCTACTTTACAAATTAATTATAGAGGATCTGGAGGATATGGAAAACAATTCTTTTTAGCAGGAAGTAAACAAATTGGAAGAAAAATGTTAAATGACTTAGAAGACGGTGTAGAATATATTGTTAATAAAGGAATTATAGACAAAGATAAAATTGCTATTTATGGTGGAAGTTATGGTGGTTTAGCAACTTTAGGGAGCTTAATAAAAACACCTGATTTATATACATGTGGAGTTGATTATGTAGGAGTTAGTAACTTTTTTACTTTCGTAGATTCTTTTCCTGCTTATTGGAAACCACTTATGAAACAGTTTTACGAGCAGTGGTACGACCCTGAAGTAGCAGAAGAAAAAGAAATTATGAAAGCTGTTTCTCCTGCATTAAATATTGAAAAATTAAATAAACCATTATTTGTTGTTCAAGGAGCTAACGATCCAAGAGTAAATATTAATGAGAGTGATCAAATAGTATCAAGTTTAAGAAATAGGGGATTTGATATTCCATATATGGTAAAATATAATGAAGGACATGGTTTTAGTAGAGAAGAGAATCGTATTGAATTATATGAAGCAATGTTGGGATTTTTTAAAAAACATTTAAAATAATAACAAAAGAGATTATAAAACAAAGAGTATAATGGAACTGTTCATTGTGCTTTTTGTTTTTATGTTAAAAAGGAGAAGTTATCTTATTGTTTTTAAATAGGAAGATATAGTAGTACTTTTGTCATTCTATTTTAAGTTTATAATTTAATGAAATACCTAATAAATATATTCACTTTTAGTTTGTTACTATTTGTATTAACTTCTTGTGAAAAAGAAATAATAAAAGAAACTGTAATTGTTCCAGCTGAAAACAAAATTCCTCAAGTTTATATAAATACGAACGGGTTACAAATTGTTGATGAGCCAAAAATTAATGCAGAGATTACTATTAAAGTAAAAGGAGAAGTAAATTATACTGGAGCAATTGGTATAGAAATAAGAGGAGCTACTTCTCAAAATTTCCCTAAAAAACAATTTGGGTTTGAAACTAGAGATCAAGCAAATGAAGATATTGATGTATCCTTACTTGATTTTCCTAAAGAAGAAGATTGGATTTTGCATGCTCCTTATCTAGATGGATCATTAATGCGTAATAAATTAATATATGATTTATCTAGAGACATTGGACGTTATGCTAGTAGAGCTAAATTTGTGGATGTTATTATTAATGAATCTTATAATGGTGTTTATTTACTATTAGAAAAATTAAAAAGAGATAAAAACCGTATAGATATTAATAAATTAAAAAAGAGTGAAAATGAAGGAAAGGATTTAACTGGAGGATATATTCTTAAAATTGATAAAGCTGATAGACCAAATGATCGATTATATACAAGTACAAACTCTATAATATCTAAGTATGTACCTAATAACTCTACTTCAGATCAAAAAATACATTTTTTATATGATACACCAAATGAAGAAGATATTACAGAAGAGCAAAAAACGTATATAAGTGATTATTTAACATCTTTTGAAAAAGCACTAGCAAGTGATGATTTTAGAGATCCAAATACAGGGTATGCTGAATATATTAATACTAAAAGTTTTATTGATTTTTTCTTATTAAATGAATTGTCAAATAACGTAGATGGTTATAGATTAAGTACACGACTTGTAAAAGATAAAAGTGAAAAACTTAAGATGGGGCCTATATGGGATTTTAATTTAGCATTTGGAAATGCAAATTATTGTGGAGCAGAAAAAACGAATGTTTGGACTTATAAATTTAATGAGCGTTGTTCAAATGACTCATGGCAAATTCCTTTTTGGTGGGATCGCTTATTACAAGATCCTGCATTTGTGTTACAATTAAAAGAACGTTGGTTAGAGTTACGTAATAATGAATTTTCTAATGTAACTATTTCACAAAAAATAGAAGGATATGTAAAAACTTTGTTAGCATCTAATAGTATAGAAAAAAACTTTAAAAGATGGCCTAATTATCTTGCTCATGAAGTAGAAAAAAAGCAACTTATGAATTGGATAAATAAAAGATTAAGTTGGTTAGATTCTGAAATATCGGGTTTATAAACATTATAGAATTAACAAAAAGAAAAGTGAGTTAACAACTCACTTTTTATTTGTTACACACATCTATTTGTTAAACAAATAGAAGAATCAATTATAATTAGGTAGAACTTTAAGTTATCTTTGATACCCTATTCCTAGTTACAAAGCATGAGAGAATATCAACATAGAACATCAGAAGATAAAAACTCTAAAAAGAAATCTAACTTTACGTTAGGTAAAGCGTTTAAAACGATTATTTGGCCACGTCGTAAATCAGTTTTTATTGGTTTAATTTTAATTGTAATTAGTAGAGCGGCTAGTTTGGTATTACCTTGGCAATCTAAAATCTTATTAGATGAAGTTGTTCCTAACAAAGATATGTCTAAACTCTATGAAGTATTATGGATTGTAGGAACCGCTTTATTATTACAAGCAGTCACCTCATTTTTACTAACACGTATTTTATGTGTACAAGCACAATATGTTATTTCAGAATTACGAGCTCAAGTTCAAAAAAAAGTAGTGTCTTTACCTATTCGATTTTTTGATAATACAAAGTCTGGAGCTCTAGTATCTCGCATTATGAGTGATGTAGAAGGAGTTCGTAATTTAATTGGTACAGGATTGGTACAATTAATAGGAGGAACCATTACAGCTGTGGCTACAGTGGTTATACTAAT
>CALISK010000169.1 GCA_938041625.1 uncultured Tenacibaculum sp.
GAGAGATTATTATTTAGAAAATGAAAATGAAGCTCTTGAAATTATTAAAAACGCTAATAATTGGGTGAAACAATTCCAAAACAAAAAATTAGAAAAATTACTATCTATTAGAGTGCTTCAACAATATTTTGAGCTAACCAAACAGAATTAATAAAAAATTTATTTAATATTTAAGATACTTTTATAAACTTCTTTATATTTTTCTAAGAATTTTTCTTTCTCAATATAAAAATCAAAAGCATTAGACAAATGTTCATTGTTATAACCCTTAAGGACTTCTGCTCTATTTATCCAATCATCAATATTAAAATCATCCATAACTAATTCTGGAAATTTTTCTTTAACAAAATGTGCTATCTCACCGGTATTATACGTTAAAAAAGGAATTCCTTGAGCTAAAAACTCTAACAAAACTAATGGCCCTGATTCCGATAAAGATGGACAAATTGCAAAATCATATTTATGTAAGTCTTCTTGTACATTCGTATGATTATAAATAAAATGAACTCTATTTACATCATAAATCTCTTCTATTTCTCTTATTAATTTTCTATAATACTCGCCATTAAGATCTCTTATACAATAAATAGTTACATCTAAATCAAGCTTCTTTGCTAATTTTACAGCGAAAATATGATTCTTTACTGGCTTTAAATTACCTACGAGAACAATTCCTTGTTTTTTAGAAGGAAATACCTTTGTTGTTATATTGTATTTAAAAATTAGATTACTTACGAGAAAAACTTTCTTTGAATTTAAACCTACAGTATTTACTGCCCATTCAGTTAATGTTTTAGATACACCAATATATACACTTGGTTTAAAAATAGTTTTATAAAAAGAAGGGATTTTTTTATCAACTCCTATTTTACCATAATGATCATGTAAAATAACTGATTTAAATTTTACTGAAAACAAAAAGGCTTTTTTTACAAAACGATAAGGTTTTCTACTATGTACATGAATAATATCTATTCCTTTAACTTCTTTTACAAATTTTCGATATGCTTTGAATTTTCCTTCTTTTTTGTTTAAAATAACAACTTCTACCCCATCATCTACAAGTTCAAATAATTCTCCTTCTTTATTTAAAACAATCAGTTTAACATTATATCCATTTCTGTGAAAAAGGTTTACTAAGTTTACACAAACTCTTTCTGCACCTCCCAGTCCTAATTGATCTATTACTTGTACTATTTTCATTATTACTTATTTCTTAAGTCCTAATTGTTCTCCTTTTTGAACCATAAAATCATACGAAGCTTTATGTTCATTAGGTATAATTCCTTCTAAAATTGCTTCTTTTATAGCTTCTTTTATCTGACCAATTTCTCTACAAGGTTTTAAATTAAATGTTTCCATAATTTCTTCTCCAGTAATAGGTGGTTGAAAATTACGTACTCTATCTCGTTCTTCAACTTCTTTTATTTTAGCGCGAACTAATTCAAAATTTTTATGGTAACGTTTAAATTTTTTAGGGTTCTTTGTAGTAATATCTGCTTCACATAAAATCATTAAGCTATCAATATCATCTCCCGTATCAAAAACTAAACGACGAACAGCAGAATCTGTAACTTCTGAAGCTAATACAATAGGTCTTGAACTTAATAAAACCATTTTTTGAACAAACTTCATTTTATTATTTAAAGGCATTTTTAAACGTTTAAATAACTTATACACCATTTTTGCTCCCACAAATTCATGAGAATGAAAAGTCCATCCTATTTTTTTATTAAATTTTTTTGTAGGTGCTTTACCAATATCATGTAACAAAGCTGCCCAGCGTAACCATACATCATCTGTGTTTTCAGAAATATTATCTACTACTTCTAAAGTATGGTAAAAATTATCTTTATGTTTTTGACCTTCTACTTCCTCTACACCTTTTAAATCAATTAATTCAGGTAATATTTTTTTAAGTAATCCTGTTTTTTCTAGTAATAAAAAACCAATAGAGGGTTTTGGAGAAGCTAATATCTTATTCAATTCATCTACGATTCGTTCTCTTGTAATAATATTTATTCGATGAACATTCTTTGTAATTGCCTCTAATGAAGGTGTTTCTATTTCAAAACTAAGTTGTGTAGCAAAACGAATAGCTCTCATCATTCTAAGTGGATCATCAGAATAAGTAATATCAGGATTTAAAGGTGTTCTGATAATTTTATTCTTTAATAAATCTTCAATTCCATTAAAAGGATCTAATAACCTTCCAAAAGATGCTTCATTTAGACTTAAAGCTAATGCATTAATAGTAAAATCACGACGATCTTGATCATCTTGTAAGTTTCCTTCTGATACTTCAGGGTTTCTACTATCTTCTGAATACGATTCTTTTCTTGCTCCAACAAATTCTACTTCAACATCCATGTAACGTAACATAGCCGTTCCATAGGTCTTAAAAATTTGTACTTTTGGTTTTGTTGGTAATAAGCTAGCCACTTTTTCTGCCAAATCTATTCCACTACCAACAGTTACAATATCTATATCTTTTGCTGTTCCTCGTTTTAAAATAAAATCACGGACGAACCCTCCAATTACATAACTTTCTAATTTTAATTCTTCAGTTGCTTTTGTTATATATTCAAAAATATTATTAGAAAGTGCTTCTTTAAAAAATTGTTCTTGCATAAAAATTATTCTCGTATCACAATTATATCTTCCCCATCTATCTTTAGTATTGTTGAAGACTTTGTTGAAATTTTATTTTCGCGCAAATTTACCACATAATCTACGCTACTCAAAATAGGTTGCGATATTTCCGAAAATGATTTTGGAGTAACCTCTCCACTAATATTAGCAGAGGTAGATACAATGGGCTTTCTAAATTTTTTAATCAATTTCCTACAAAAATCATCTTTAACAATTCTTATTGCTAATGTATTATCTTTTTTATTTATAATATTCTCTGCTACATTTTTAGGATTTTTATAAATTATAGTTGTCGGTTTGGTAGTCTCTTTTATAAGCTCAATCGCTTTTTTAGGAACCCTCACATATTTTTTTAACATGTTTAATGAACTTACTAGAACTATTAAACTTTTACTTTCTTCTCGTTGCTTTATTTCATAAATTTTAGCAACGGCTTTTTCATTGCTTGCATCACAACCAATACCCCAAACAGTATCTGTAGGATATAAAATTGTTTTTCCTTTATCTAAAACTTCTAAGATATAATTGACCATAAACAAACTAAAAATAGGCAATAAATATAGGTATTTTATAGTATGTTTGTTATTAGAAATCACAATCAAATGCATAAACATAAAATAAGTGCAGCAATTATTACTTTTAATGAAGAACTTAATATTGCTAAGACTTTAAACAAACTTACTTGGTGTGATGAAATTATAATTATTGACTCTTACAGTACTGATAAAACTGTTGAAATTTGTAAATCTTACAATACCAAAGTTTATGCTAAAAAGTTTAATGGCTATGGTGAACAAAAACGTTTTTTAGTAGATAAATGTAATTTTAATTGGATTTTATCTATCGATGCCGATGAAGTTCTTTCTGATAACTTAATTAATGAAATCCAATTAGAGTTTTCTAAAGAAAAAATACCATTTAATGCCTATTTACTGAATAGGAAACATGTATATCTTGGAAAGGTTTTTAAATACGGTTATTTAAAAAACACCCCTATTTTAAGGTTATTTAATAAAACAAAAGGGAAATTTTCTGATAAAAAAGTACATGAAACGGTTGTTTATAATGGTAAAAAAGGAAAATTTAAAAATTCCTTTTATCATTATACAGCAACTACAATAGAACAAATTAATTATAAAAAAAACAGGTACGCCTCGTTAGTTTCTGATGAATATTTGAAAAAAAATAAAAAGACTAATTTTTTTTCTTTACTATTCAAATACCCATATGCTTTTTTAAAAGAATATATAGTTAGAGGCAATTTTTTAAATGGATATGAAGGATATGTTTGGAGCGCTTATATTGCGGAATATAGTGTATTAAAGTACTTAAAATTAATCCAAAAAAGAAAAAAACTACGTAGTTAAGTATTTTTTTACTTTTTCTTGTATATCTATACTATCAAACTCATTTTCAATCTTTTTACGACCTCTTTCTCCCATACTTTTTAGCTCCTTCGGATTTTTATAGAAAAAAATTATTTTATCACAAAAAGCTCCAACATCATTAAAAGGAACTAAAAAACCATTTTCTTCTGATTCAACAATTTGAGAATTGCTACTTATATCAAAAGCTACTACAGGCTTATTACACAACATACTTTCTGTTAAAACATATCCAAAACCTTCCCATCTAGATGGTAATAAAAATACATCTACACTATTCATAAAACTTTTAGGGTTCTCTATAAAACCTAGCAATTTTATATTATTTTGTACCCCGTACTTCTCTATCTTATTTTTTAATACTGTTTCTAATTTACCATTTCCTCCAATCAGTATTTTAAAATCTAAATTTCTTTTTTTAAGCTCTAAAGCAATATCTATTAAAAACTCTTGGTTTTTTTGATAAACCATTCTTCCAAGGTTACCTAATACAAATTCCTTTTTTTCTTTTATGTATAACTTATCGAATGGCTTTTCATCAAACTCTTTAATATTAACACCATTAGGAATTACCGTTATCTTTTCTCTAGAAAATAAATTAGTGTTCTTTGCATTAATAGTTCTCTTAGTTGCTTCAGAGTTTGCTAAAACTTCTGTGAGTACTTTTCTAAAAAAATATCTATTAATAAATGAATTTTTAATGGGTATAGCACTTCCTCTTCTATATATAATTCTACTCAGCTTAACTTTTTTAGCTGCCTTCCCTCCTAATTTCATATCATTAGAAGAATTTAAAACAACAGTTCCTACTTGATGTTTTTTATAAAAAGAGATTATTTTCTTGACTTTATTTGACTTCAAATAAGAGAGTTTAGAAACTTTAATTTCTTCAATAGGAATACTTGCTTTCATTAACTTTTCAGATAACACACTATTAGGACATACAATTACCAAAACTTTATGTCCCTTTTTATGAAGATAAGATGCCATTTCATAATGCCATTTTTCTCCTCCACCCCATGTTTTTGTAGAATTAAAAAAACAAATTGTACTATTTTTAACCATTATAATATCGATTTATAAACCCCCATTATTTGATCTGCAATAATTTCATCTTCAAACTTCTTTACAAATTCAAATCCCTTATTTACTATTGTTTCTCTTAAAGTTTCATTACTCAGTAATTCTTCTATTTCCTTAGAGAAAGAAACTATGTCATTTTTTTTTACATATACTGTATTAGGTCCACCAGCTTCCGGAAAAACGCCTCCTTTAGTAGTTATAACTGGTACTCTAGAATACAGAGCTTCAATAATAGGTATTCCAAAACCTTCAAATATACTTGGATATACAAATATACTAGCTGATTGATAAAGTATTGATAATTCTTTTAATGATAAACCTTCTAAGAAAAACACTCTATTAAGCATCTTATTTTGAGTAATATATTCATTTATTTCATCAAAATATTTTGTTTTCCTTCCTACTATTACTATAGAAACATCTAAATCTTTTATAGCTTTAATAGTACTTAAAACATTTTTTCTTTCTTCAATAGTCCCTACATTTAAAATAAATTTTTCTGGAAGTTTGTATTTTTCTTTTAATAAACTCTTCTCTTCATTTGTTGATACTTCTTTAAAAACAGCATGACATCCTTGATAAATAACTTTTACTTTAGAAGCTTCAACTTTTAAAAAATTAATAATATCTAATTTCGTTTGTTCACTAATAGCTATAATTATATCTGCATTCTTAGCTGCATATTTAAACTTTTTTAAATATATTTTGCTATCAAAAAAAGAATATAACTCAGGATATCTAACAAAAATTAAATCATGAATGGTTACTACAGTTTTTATCCCTTTCTTATGAATATTTCTAGGAATTTCACCTGACAGTCCATGATAAATTACTACTTTATCATTTACAATCTGTTTTGTAATTGGACCTTGTCTCCAAATAGAAGAAAGTTTTTTCCAAAATATTGATTTTGGTAAAACTTCTTTCATGTTTTTAAGAAACTTTAATCTTTTTACTTTTTTAGGTTTTGTATTGTACAATACGTATTCATTACTTGAATAAAAAGTTGCTAAAATCCGTATTAAATCTCTACTATAATTGCCTAATCCTGTGCTATTATGAAAAGCTCTCTTAGCATCAAAACCTATTTTCATTTTTATTGCTTTTCTAATCCGTTTAAACAAAAATAATTATCCGCTTGTAACTTCTCTTTCAAAAGTTGGTTATTTAATGCTACGCCTTCTTTTGAATACCCCCTTTCATGATGCAAATGATACACAATAGCCTTATTTTTCATTGATTTACTACCAATTCCACTTCTCTTAAGCCTCCATTCAATATCTGTATCTTCTCCCACAGCAGCTCTAACATAATCTTCATCAAAACCATTAATCGCTATTAAATGTTTCTTTTGAATCCCCCAATTACAACCTAATAAACCTTTATCTTTCATTGTCATTACTAAACTTTTATTTCCTAAATAAATAGTTTCCTTTTTTTTAGAAGAATCAGACAATAACACTCCTATACCTGATAATAATTTTAATGATTTGGTTTTATTAATTTTACGAGTAATTTTTTCTCCAAGCATCACTCTTCTACCTTTCAGCATTACTCCTTCTTCAATATTATTTATATAAGCTTTCACAAAATGTTTATGAGGTATACAATCTCCATCTATAAACACCAAGGTATCTGCTGTTGCTTTTTTTATTGATTTATTAAGCATTTGAGTTTTTCTAAAACCATCATCAATTTCTTGATTTACATGTAGTATATTGAAATCATATTTTTCTCTGTTCAAATTTAAAAACTCAATAGTTTCAATATTATTATCATCTTCAGAAACAATTGCTTCAAACTCAAAACTACTTTGATTATTTAAAGCAGCCAATATTAGTTTTAAATTTTCTAAAGCCTTATAATAGGATATAATAATTGATATTTTTATCATTTATGGGTGCTTTTTAATTCCAAAAAATTTCTTTAGTTTATATTTTAAGAGTTTCATTGTGTAACTTTTACGTGCTGAAGTAAGAAAATAGAAATAAGGATTTCCTCTTCTTACATCTCCATTTATAATTGTTGGTTTAAAATTATTTTTCCAAGCTACATAATTAAAACTTAATTGATCTCGTTTACTCCTAGTAGAAACCATTTCCCACCAATTTTCCATCACTTTTATAACATTAGGATCATTATGTTTTCGTATTAAAACGCCTCCTTTTATCAATCCGTTTTTCTCAGGATATCCTTCCTTTTTTAATAAAGCAATCTGTTCTTTCATTATAGAAGGATTGTCTTTATAACTTCCGTTCTTTTTACCTATTTCTAATATTGCTTTATATTCTTCGTAAATACAATTTCTAGCATCATCTGTTTGAGCATGATCAAAAGCAGCCATCTTAAAACTTCCTAACTTCTTTATTAAATTAATAATATCTCCTACAATTAAAAAATTACTATCCATGTATATACTCAAATCATAGTTTTTAAAATACAAATGAGGAAGTAATTTTGGGTGCCTATTTCTTAACACTCCATTTTCTTGATCCGCTTTTAATTCTATAGATTTCCATGGATATGGAACTTTCTTTACATTGTCTGTAAAACAAATAAAATCTACTCCTTCTATTTTTTTTTGAGGCACAAAACCATACCCATCTCCAAAAGCTCCTGTATATACTACTATTTTATTCATATAAAAAGACCAAATATAAAACTATATTTGGTCTGTATACTAAAATCTTTATTTTCTAATTTCAGAGAATGAACAATTTCAATAAAAGCATAAAAAATTAAATTCTTGGCTATCGCACTGCGATTAAACAGCTACATTATGCTCTCTTAAAGCATCATTTAAAGATGTTTTCTTATTGGTACTTTCTTTACGTTTCCCTATAATTAAAGCACAAGGTACTTGATATTCACCTGCCGCAAATTTCTTTGTATAACTACCTGGTATTACTACAGAACGAGCTGGTACCCTTCCTTTCATTTCAACTGGTTCATCGCCTGTAACATCTATTATTTTTGTAGATGCAGTTAATACAACATTTGCTCCTAAAACAGCTTCTGTTTCTACTCTAACACCTTCTACTACAATACTACGAGAACCTAAAAAAGCATTATCTTCAATAATTACAGGAGCTGCTTGTAAAGGCTCTAAAACTCCTCCAATTCCTACACCTCCAGATAAATGTACATTCTTTCCTATTTGTGCACAAGATCCTACAGTAGCCCAAGTATCAACCATAGTACCTTCATCTACATAAGCTCCAATATTCACATAACTAGGCATTAAAATAGTTCCTGAAGATATATAAGCTCCATGACGAGCAACTGCATTTGGTACTACTCTTATTCCTTTCTCTTTGTAATTTCTTTTTAATGGAATTTTATCATGATATTCAAAAATACCAGCCTCTAACGTTTCCATCTTTTGAATAGGAAAATATAACACAACAGCTTTCTTCACCCATTCATTTACTTGCCAACCATTATCTGTAGGTTCTGCAACTCTCAATTCTCCTGCATCTAATAAATCAACAACTTTTCTTATTGCTGATGCAGTTTCTTCCTGTTTTAAAAGGGCTCTATCTTCCCAAGCTTTTTCTATAATAGATTGAATTTCTGTCATTGATTATATATTTTATGCAAATATAATAGTGTGGTATATTTGTTAGCACGAAAATACATTTTTTAAACAAAAAATTTTTCCTTGTTTAAATTCATTAATTTTGCATTAAAATAAAATAATTTGGCTAGAATACTTGCTATAGATTACGGTTTAAAAAGAACAGGACTTGCAGTTACAGATGAATTACAAATAATTGCATCTGGCTTAACTACAGTTCATACCGAAGATTTAATTTCTTATTTAAAAGAATATACTTCTAAAGAAAAAACAGAACTTTTTATAATAGGAAAACCGAAACAAATGGACAATACAGATAGTGAAAGTGAAGTATTGATTCAAGGTTTTTTAAAAAAACTAGCTTCTGCTATTCCAGAAATACCTGTAAAAAGAATTGATGAACGATTTACTTCTAAGTTAGCTTTTCAAACAATGATTGATAGCGGGCTTAAAAAAAAACAGCGTAGAAATAAGGCTTTAGTAGATGAAATTAGTGCTACTATTATTTTGCAAACATATTTGTATGCTAAATAATTTAAAGTAAAAAACCTTATTTGTACTTTTGCGTGCATTAAAAACATAATAGCAATATGATTTTACCAATAGTTGCCTATGGCGATTCGGTTTTAAGAAAAGTAGGAAAAGAAATTGATAAAGATTTTCCTAATCTTGATGAATTGATAACCAACATGAAAGAAACCATGTATAATGCTTCTGGTGTTGGATTAGCTGCTCCTCAAATAGGAAAAGCGATTCGTTTATTCATTATAGATGCTTCTCCTTTTGCTGAAGATGAAAGTCTTAGTGAAGAAGATCGCAAAGTTTTACAAGATTTTAATCATATCTTTATCAATGCAAAAATTATTGAAGAAGAAGGTGAAGAATGGGTATTTAACGAAGGATGCTTAAGTATTCCTGATGTTAGAGAAGATGTTTGGAGAAAACCTACAATAACTATCGAATATTCTGATGAAAAATTTGAAAAGCATACAAAAACTTTTTCTGGTTTAGCTGCACGAGTTTTTCAGCATGAATATGACCATATAGAAGGAGTTCTATTTACAGATAAACTGTCTTCTTTAAAGAAACGATTAATTAAGAAAAAATTAGAAAATATTTCAAAAGGAAAAATAAATTCTGACTATAGAATGCGTTTTCCTAAATTAAAAAGATAATAATTTATGGAATTTAGTAAAATAATAGCTGTTTCTGGTAAACCAGGGTTATTTGAAATTTTATCACAAACTAAAACAGGAGTAATTGTAAAATCTCTATTAGATGGAAAAAGAGTGCCTATTACGGCTACTCATAATGTGAGTTTATTAGAAAATATTGCAATTTTCACTTACGAAGAAGATGTTCCTTTAGCTGATATTTTTATAAATATTGCTAAAAAAGAAGATCATAAAGAAGCTATTTCTCATAAAGAAAGTGCGAATAAGTTAACTGCTTATTTTTCTGAAGTACTTCCAGATTATGATGAGGAAAGAGTGTATACTTCTAATATTAAAAAAGTATTACAATGGTATAACATATTAGTGAATGCAGAATTTGATTTTGCTACACTTAACAAAGAAGAAACTGTTTCATCTGAGGAAGAAGAATAAAAAATTATGTCGAATACTCGTAAACAACAATTAGAAGCTTTTAATCGTTTGTTAGATATTATGGATGAACTTCGAGAAAAGTGTCCATGGGATAAAAAACAAACCTTAGAAAGCTTACGACATTTAACCATTGAAGAAGTTTATGAGCTGGGAGATGCAATTTTAAACAACGACTTAGAAGAATTAAAAAAAGAATTAGGCGATGTGCTTTTGCACATCGTTTTTTATGCTAAAATAGGTAGTGAAAAGGAAGCTTTTGATATTGCTGATATTGCAAATTCAATTTCCGACAAGTTAATTGATAGACATCCACATATATATGGAGATGTTGTTGTTGAAAATGAAGAACAAGTAAAACAAAACTGGGAACAATTAAAGCTTAAAGAAGGTAAAAGTTCTGTTTTAGAAGGAGTTCCTAAAAGCTTACCTGCTTTAGTAAAAGCAAATAGAATTCAAGATAAAGTTTCTGGTGTTGGATTTGATTGGGAAGAACCTCATCAAGTTTGGCAAAAAGTACAAGAAGAACTTTCTGAATTAAATGAAGAAATAAAAAAAGGGAATCAACAAAATATAGAAAAAGAGTTTGGTGATGTATTGTTTTCAATGATAAACTACGCTCGATTTATTAATGTAAATCCTGAAAATGCCTTAGAACGAACCAATAAAAAATTTATAAATAGATTTCAGTTTTTAGAAGAGAAAGCTAAAAAAGAAGGTAAACAACTTTCTGAAATGAGTTTATCTGAAATGGATGTTTACTGGGAAGAATCTAAACATTTTTTTCAATAACAATTACATTTTACACAAAATACTTCAATCATAAATTAAAAAAACGATGGCTTTAACTGAATCTAATGAATTTAAAATCGGAACTATTGCTCCTAATTTTGACTTAATTAATACTATTAATAATGAATTAGTTAATCTTTCTAATTTAAAAGGTAAAAACGGAACTGCTATTTTTTTTATTTGTAATCATTGTCCGTTTGTAATTCATGTAAATGAAGAATTAGTAAAATTAGCGAATGACTATAGTAGTAAAGGAATTAATTGTATTGCTATTAGTAGTAATGATATAATTAACTACCCTCAAGATAGGCCTGAGTTAATGAAAGAGGTTGCCGAAAATTTAAAGTTTCCTTTCCCTTATTTGTATGATGAAACTCAAAATGTAGCTAAAGCATATAATGCTGCTTGCACTCCTGATTTATATTTATTCAATGAAAACTTAGAAGCTATATACCATGGTCAATTAGATACTTCTAGACCAGGAAATGGCATTCCTGTTACAGGAAAAGATTTTAGAAGTGCTATAGATGCTTTACTTAACAAGGAATCTAATATAAATCTTCAAAAACCAAGTATTGGATGCAATATTAAATGGAAGTAACTTCTATTTAGTATCTTCATTATAACATAATCTTAAAATAAACTTAAAAACTACAACCGTCCTATTTTAATATACTTATAGTAGTAATTTACTCGTTATAAAAATAGAGAACTTTTAAAATTATTCTTTAAAACATACTAGATTAAAAATTTTATTTATAGACCATGAAAAACATTCTAATATATACATTCTTAGTATGCTTAATTGCATGTAAACAAGAAAGTAAAGAAAAAGAGAACATTAATACTGAAGACAAAAAAGAAACTGTATCAAAAGAAAGTATTGAAGAAGTTTTTTATAAAGCTAATGGTAATGAACCAGCTTGGGGACTTGTTATTAAAAAAAAGGGAGACGATTTAAATTATGAATTAAAGTTAGATTATGATTCGATAAAGTTAGCGGGGAAAGTTGAATTAATCAAAATTAAAAATTCAAAAACAATTCAATTATTACTTCATAAAAAAGAAAACAAATTGCCTCTAAAAATTGAGCTTGTTAATGAAAAATGTAATGATGTAGCTGGTAATGTTCATAACACTTCTATAGATTTTCATTTCGATGTAAAAAAGCGTTATGTAGGTTGTGGTGATTTTGTAAATAATAACTATTTAGAAATTTGTAAAGAACCAATTACCAAATCTAACACGAATGATAGTTATGTTTGTTTTACAGAAAACCAAAATAAAAAATTAAAAATATGGGTTAGTTATACTGAAGGTGGAAGAGCTTTAAAAGTCAAATATAAAGGTCAAGATAAAGCGATTGATTTACATTATATAAAAACTGAGTATAATGACCGTACCATTACTTCACATTATAATGAGTTTTATGAAGGTAAAATAAATGGGAATTACACAATTACACATGTAGGTAACTGGGATTATGTTACATATACTAGAGGAAAAGATAATAAAAAATTTGAATTTACTATCGATCATGAAAAAAATCCATGGGGAAGTAAACCTTGTTTTTAACTTTTATTATTTCCTTATTATAAAAAACGATCAATATTATATATAATATTGATCGTTTTTTGTTTTCACATCCTTTCATAATTCCAAGCCTTAACAGTCTTCTGAAGATATCCTACGTTCAAATGCAAATAACTGTAGATGAACCAACTTCCTTTTTAACAAAATTTTAGGTACTTTTAATATTATTAATTTAATATCCCCAATTATCTATGTATAAGTCTTTATGCTTATTTTTAATCGTTGTTACATTTAATTTTTCTTATGCTCAAAATAATGATGCTAAAGTCATTGATAAAGCCTTAGTTAAAGCTAAACAAGAAAATAAACATGTTTTCATAAACTATTTGTCTGCTTCAAGCGAACTTAGCGAGAAAATGAAAAAACAAATGAAAAATGATGATTTCGAACCTTTATTTAACTCTAACTATATTGTTGTTAATATTGTAATACCTAAAGAAGAAACTTCTGAATACTTTAATTGTTCTAACCCTATTAAATCAATGGGAGAAAATAACTGTGATCAAATGAAATTTCCTTTTTGGTGTATTTTAGACAACTCTGGTAATTATATTGGAACCTCTTTAAGAGATGATAAGAATATTGGGTACCCAACAACAAAAGAAGGTGTTGATGAATTTATTGAAGTAATAAGAAATACATCAAGATTAACAGAAGCAAAATTAAATGTGATTGCAAATTCTTTTCACAATACAAATAATAAAGAATTACTATCTGCTAAAGATTATTAATTTTACTTTTAATAACAAACAAAAAACTCCCAATAAAATTGGGAGTTTTTTGTTGTTCTATACTAATTTCTTAGCATTTTTCACTTTCTGTTTTGTTAATGCAGCATCTATTACTTCACTCATTTCAGTTACATAATGAAATTTCATTCCTTTTAAGTAACTTTTCTTAATTTCATCAATATCTTTCTTATTATCTGCACAAAGTATAATTTCTTTAATATTAGCTCTTTTTGCTGCTAATATTTTCTCTTTAATCCCTCCTACTGGTAATACTTTTCCTCTAAGTGTAATTTCACCTGTCATTGCTAATTTATTTTTCACTTTACGTTGTGTAAAAACAGAAACTAAAGAAGTTAACATGGTTATACCTGCACTAGGTCCATCTTTTGGAGTAGCTCCTTCTGGTACATGTATATGTACATCATAATTATCTAAAACCTCAGGATTTATTCCAAAGTCTTCTGCATTAGATTTTATATACTTCATTGCTATAGTAGAAGACTCCTTCATCACCTTTCCTAAATTACCTGTAATAGATAAGTTTCCTTTTCCTTTAGATAAAATAGACTCTATAAATAAAATATCTCCACCTACACTTGTCCAAGCTAACCCTGTAACCACACCAGCAGTATCATTATTCTCATACTTATCACGTTCTAAACGAGCAGGTCCTAAAATACTTTCAATATCTTCATTAGTAAGTGTAATGTTATACTCCTCTTCCATTGCAATAGATTTGGCAGCAAATCTAACGACCTTTGCTATTTGCTTCTCTAAACCTCTAACTCCCGATTCTCTAGTATATCCTTCTACTACTTTTTCTATTTGAGCTTTTCCTAACTTTAAATGCTTATCCTTTAGTCCATGTTCTTCTAATTGCTTAGGTAATAAATACTTTTTAGCAATTTCCATTTTTTCTTCAATCGTATACCCAGTAACATTAATAATCTCCATACGATCACGTAATGCCCATGGAATTTGATTAATATTATTTGCTGTAGCAATAAATAATACTTTAGATAAATCGTAACCAACCTCTAAATAATTATCATAAAACTCCGTATTCTGCTCAGGATCTAATACTTCTAGCATTGCAGAAGAAGGATCTCCTTGATTGCTTTGTGCTAACTTATCAATTTCATCTAATACAAAAACCGGATTCGATGTACCTGCTTTTTTAATATTCTGAATTAACCTACCTGGCATTGCTCCAATATAGGTTTTACGATGCCCTCTTATTTCTGCTTCATCTCGTAAACCACCTAAAGACATACGAACATACTTTCTTCCTAAAGCTTCTGCTACAGATTTACCTAAAGACGTTTTTCCAACACCTGGAGGTCCATATAAACAAATAATTGGCGATTTCATATCACCTCTAAGCTTTAATACAGCTAAATGCTCTATAATACGTTCTTTTACTTTCTCTAAACCAAAATGATCACGATCTAATATTTTTTGCCCCTTCTTTAAATCAAATTTATCTTTTGAAAATTCTCCCCAAGGTAAATCTAACATCAACTCTAAATAATTACGTTGTACTCCGTATTCTGCCATTTGAGGATTCATACGTTTTAAACGAGCCAATTCTTTCTCAAAACTTTTAGCAACTTCTTTATTCCATTTTTTTGTTTTGGCTTTAGCACGCATTTCATCTAATTCTTGATCATGCGAAACACCACCTAATTCATCTTGAATGGTTTTTAATTGTTGATTTAAATAATACTCTCTTTGTTGTTTATCTAAATCAGATCTTGTTTTAGATTGAATATCATTACGTAATTGTAATTTTTGAAGTTCTTTATCTAAATTTTTAAGTGTTAATAAAGCTCTTTCTTTTAAATTATCTTTTTCAAGTAATACTTGTTTTTTAGAAACACTTAAATCCATATTAGATGAAATAAAGTTCACTAAAAATGAATTCGATTGTATATTTTTAATTGCAAAAGAAGCTTCTGATGGCAACATCGGATTCTCTTTTATAACTTCTAAAGCAAGTTCTTTAATTGATTCTATTATTGCATCAAATTCTTTTTGATCATCAATTTCTCTTTCTTCTTTTGCCTCACTTACCTTCGCCTTTAAATAAGGCTCTGTTTGAGTCATTTCATCAATTTCAAAACGCTTTTTACCTTGAATGATTACTGTTGTGTTACCATCAGGCATTTTTAAAACACGCAAAATTTGTGCAACAACACCTGTATGATATATATCTTCAAACATAGGGTTTTCAACGTCACTGTTTCTTTGAGCAACTACTCCTATTGTTTTATTTCCTTTATTAGCGTCTTTTATTAATTGTATCGATTTGTCTCTACCTGCTGTAATAGGAATTACAACGCCAGGAAAAAGAACAGTATTTCTAAGTGGTAATATTGGTAATTCACTAGGAATTTCTTCCTTATTTATAATCTCCTCGTCTTCAGGTGTTAATAATGGTATTAACTCAGAATCTTCATTCAACATATCATGAAGAGACAAATTGTCTAAATGTATTATCTTCGATTTACTCATATTCTTTTTTTATCTGTCATTATGACATTAAAATATTATACTCTTTTTATCACCCCTTAACAGAAAAAAAACTAAATCACTGTTTTACAGATGGGTAACAAAAACAAAAACTTCATTCCATTTATATGATTTCAATAGTTATGCCAACTAAAACATATATTTGTAACATTAAAAAAATAATAGCGTCTTATGCTAAACATCAATTTAGATAACTATGAAAATTAACTTTTTTACTTTAATTATTCTCTTTATAATTTTAAGTTGTGGTAGTAAAACCAATAATTTAGAGTTTATAGAAAAAACTTCTGGCAGGTATTATTTTAATGCAGATGAAATTATTGAAGTACATTTTAAAGAAAAAGAATTGTTTTTAAAATGGAGAAATACCGATTTAAAACCTCTTAAAATTAATGACAGTACTTTTTATGCAAAAGAATTGAATGAAAAATTAATTTTTATTACTTCTGAAAACAAAATTGAACTTACCAAAAAAAGAGAACATAAAAACAAAGAATATGTTTTTCTAAAACTTAATGGTAAAGAAAAGACACCTAGTGAATATCTTGAAAACAATAATTATGATATGGCTTTAAAAGGTTATTTAGCAATTAAAGAAAAAGATAGTTTAAACCCTGTAATTAAACAACGAAATTTAAATAGAATTGGTTACAAATTATTGGCAAATAATGAATTTGAAAAAGCTATTCATATTTTTAAAATCAATACACAATTATATCCTAAAAGTTCAAATACCTACGATAGTTTAGGAGATGCTTTTTCTAAACAAAAAGACACTCTTAATGCCATTAAAGCTTATAAAAAAGCACTAAGTATTAATCCTGAAAACAGAAGTTCTAAAAGACAATTAAAAAAATTAACCCCAAAATAAAGTCTTAAGTTATTTTCGATAAACAGTATTGTACCCTTATTATTAAAAATTTTATACTTTTTTGACATAATTTTACATTTGACAATGCCTTTATATTTTTTTCATTATAAGTTTGAAAAAAACATCCATGAAAAAATCATATTCATTATTATTAACTTATTTATTCTTCTGTTTTATAACTTCTTGTATAGGTCAATCTAATTCAACAACCAATACTCATATTAATAAATTACCTAAAAACATAAAAACACAAATTGGTAATTATATTCTTGAAATTTTTGAAGATTCTAAAGGAAACCTTTGGTTTGGTA
>CALISK010000170.1 GCA_938041625.1 uncultured Tenacibaculum sp.
TAATAACGTTTTAACTGAAAACTCAATGCTAACATGAAAAAAATATTTCTAATACTTTTATTATTTAATTTTAATTTTTGTTTCTCTCAAGCATTGGTAGATAAAATTAAATTATCAGATTGTGCTATTGAATTAACAAAAGAGAATGTAACTTATGATCCAAGTTACTTCTCAATTGATTATCCGAATGGAGATGTACCAAGTGATAAAGGAGTTTGTACAGATGTGATTATTCGTGCTTATAGAAAAAAGGGAATTGATTTACAGAAAGAAGTTCATGTATATATGAAATCGAATTTTAGTGTTTATCCGAAAATATGGGGACTGAAAAAAACGGATAAAAACATAGACCATCGTAGAGTTCCTAATTTAATGACCTACTTTAAAAGAAAAGGAGCAGAAAAACTAATTTCTAAAAAAGCAAAAGATTATTTACCAGGTGATATTGTTTGTTGGAGTTTAGGAGGAGGACTAACTCATATCGGAATTGTAGTAGATAAAAAATCAGAAGACAGAAAACGAAATTTAATAGTCCACAATATTGGTAGCGGACAAGTGTTAGAGGATTGTCTTTTTGATTATAAAATTATCGGACATTATCGATACGAAAAGTGAAAAAGGTATCATTTACTCATAAATTTATTTCTTTAGAAAGATTATAAAAGTATAAAGATTGTACAAGTTAATTAACTTGTACATTACAATAATTAAATAATCTTAGAAAGAATATTAAGTAGAATTAGAAATCAATGTATAAAAAACTTGAAATAGCTTAAAAAATAGCTACATAAAATTGTATAAATTGTCAGTAAACAAATTATTCAGTTTATAATAGGAAATGATCATTACTTAGATGATTTTTAAATTGGTGTAATTAAAGTATAAAAGGTATATTTTTGTTTACTTACTTAACGAAAAAAGTAGCTGAAGTAATAGTCATTAATATATGAATAATTAATATAGAGGTTAATGTAATGATAAACAGGCTTAGTTGATTAAAGTTCAAATTTATTAGTTAATAATTTTAGTAAAACATTCATGGAAGAAAAAGAACGTTTTAAAAAACCTTCAAAGGGTTTAATAGTAATTATAGCAATTATAATAATTATTGATTTAATTACAAGCTATACTTCTTCAAGTATTTTTGAAGTAATTGAATATTGGATATTTTAATAATAAAATATACTTTATAAAACTAAAGATAAACAGAAAAGTAATGTATTTATATAAAATTAAGCTGCCCTGAAGATAAAAAAGGAAAGGAGATTTTAAAGTTTACTTATGTGTTTTTTGGAGACACTAGGAACAAATTTGATAATACCAGAATTAGTGAAAAATAATGAAACTAGAAATTACAAAAGAGAGAAGTTTAGCTTATAAACATAGCTATAAAAATTTATGGAGTGAAAAGAAATATGAAATGATAGTTTTCTAATGATTTTACTAAAGAAACACCTATTAATTTAACTTGTAAAACTTATTATAAGGCAAGTTTCTAATAAGTTTTTGCTATTAAAGAGTGTTATAAAGAAGGAAAACTTGTAAAAAAGACTAGAATTAATGAGCTCAGAAGTGAGTATAATAAATATTGTTTTTGAGTTTGCAAAAACAGAGAACATTATGGATTGCATATGAGATTTAATGTTAAAAGATATAAAATATTACTTATGAGATTAAGCTTGTCAATTTTAGCATTTTTCTTTTTAATTAATTGTAAAGGTCAAATACCACCTCCGCCAAAAGTTCTTCCAGCTCCAGAAGTGGTTTTACCTTGGTATGATGAGGATAGAGATTACGAAACCACTTTAAACTGGTATCAAGAAAATTATAGTTTTACAAAAAAAAACTCTTTAAGTAAAATAAAGCGCTTAAGCCAAGTACGAGAAACATTTTACATTAAAAATGGAAAATTGTATAACCAAGCTAATGCAGTTGTTAACAAAACTATGATTAATTACTATATGGATAAATCAGTACGTCTCTCTATTGTAATTAATGACGGAGTGCCTTTATCTGATTATTTTTATCATATAAAAGAAATTTATCCGCACTGTTCGCAAGATGACGCAAGACAGAGTCTTTCATCTCACTTAAAAATATTTAAGGAAGGTAATGGGAAATGGAGAGGTTACTACTATAGAGTTTTTCCTAACAATTATTTTGAAACACAATTAAGAGAGGAAGGAGAGGTAAAAAATCACCTTAAGTATGGCGAATGGATATACTACAGCAGTAGAGGTGTTATTGATAGTACAAAAACATATTTTACTACAGATTCAATAGAAGTAAGGTTTCCGCATTGTTTATTCAATAAAAACGAACCTTGTTACAGTGAAGATAAAACGATAATTATAAAAGAATCTGTTAACAAGATCATAGAGAAAGAAAAAGATGTAACGATCCCTTTTTCTCTCGTAGAAGAGGCTCCGAAGTTTGCTGAATGTACTGAGGAATCAAAAACGCTAAATAAAGCATGTTTTAAAAATAAAATAGAAAACTTTTTTAAGAATGAAATTAAAAAAGGCAACTTAAAACTTAAAGAAAAAGTAAGGGTTTTAATTGTTCTAACAATTCTAAAAAGCGGGATAATAAAAGATGTAAAAGTTAGAGCTAATATCCAACAAGTAGAAGATGAGATTATAAAAATAGCAGAAAAGCTACCCAAAATAAAAGCAGGTAAACAAGGCGGTAAAGCTGTAAATGTAACGTATCAGTCATTTATTTATTTTGAATAAATTCTATGTTTTATTGTTATTGGCGATTAGTTATAAATTATGTTTAAGAAAATAATAATTATTATTAAGAAATATAGTCAAAGTAATTTTTGCGTTCATTCTGTTATTTTCTATAGTATTAATTTAAATATACATAAGTGTATCTCCTTACTCTTCTTCTAAAGTTAAAAATCAACTTTTTAATTCTAATATAAAAACTTATTCAATTTTAGAAGTTGAAACAGATAAAGAGGGCACATTATTCGTAACTCCTAATGTTTCTTATTCTGATGAAGAGGTAACTATACATCTAAAAGGGTTAGCATCTTTTCAGGTTAGAACTTTAAAATTATCTGTAACAGATTCTAAAAATATAAAGTGGAAATCAATTGCTTGTTTTCAAGCAAATAAAAACGGAGAAATAAACCCTAAAAATCAAGCGCCCTTAAAAGGAAGTTCTTATGAAGGAATTCATGCAATGGGACTTTTTTGGTCTTTAAAGCCAGAAAAATTAAAGGCATTCCATTTTAAAACTGACTTAGATTTCAAAATTAGTTTTGAAACTAGTAATGGATAGATACAATTCTTAGAAAAAGTAGCCAAGAGCTAAAGGAGGGTTGATTAAAGCACTTAAATTTCTTAAAAGTACTTGTAGGCAAAGCTCAAAATTTACTTCCTTATATGTTAAGTGTATTTGATAATATAGAAAGAATTGAATATATAGAAATGTCCAATATTGTTACTTTTTGGAGAAGACGACCTTCAATGGCCATCAAGAATGATGAGTAATCAAATTATGAATCGAGTAGAGAAATATAAATTTGAACACGAAGTAAATCATTATTCATATGAAAATGCAGGACATCAATTTGATGAATTACCATTTATACCACAAATAGATTTTTCTAATATCAGAACTTGGAAATCTGGTGGAGACTTTCAAAGGAATGCACTAGCATCTATAGATTCATGGAATAAAATATTGATCTTTTTAAAGAAACAGCTCGGAAATAAGTAATAAAATAAGCAATAGCTTTATTATTTTACAACTATTAATCAATCTCAACATATATACATTTCAAGTACGCACCTTCTTTAAAACTTATAGGGTGATCTATATCGTGCAATGTTTTTTCTTTAATGGTATATCTAATTCTGTTTTTTTGAAGAACATCTTCTATTAAATCAAAAAAAGTTTCAGAAGTTACTCTAGAACTACAAGAAGCTAATACTAGAGTTCCTTTTTTTCGAACCAATTTTAATCCAAGTTTGGTTAGCTTTTTATAACTAGCAATTGCTCTATCTACCTCAGTAGCACTTTTAGCAAAAGAAGGAGGGTCAATAACAACAATATCAAAAGTAACTTTCTGTGTTGCTAATTTTTGTAATTCTTCAAAAGCATCTCCTGCTATAATAGCGTGTTCTCCTGAAAAATTATTGAGTTTAGCATTGCTTTTGGCTATTTCTAAAGCAGGCTTGCTAATATCTAAACTAGTAACGGTTTTTGCGCCACCAGTTAAAGCATGAACAGAAAATCCGCCAGCATATGAAAAAACATCTAAAACTGTTTTTCCTTTAGCCATTTCACCTACTTTTTTTCTGTTAGCTCTATGATCTAAAAAATAACCTGTTTTATGACCATGAATAACATTAGCAGAAAAATGAGCACCATGTTCTTTAAAAACAATGACTTCATTTTTTAAAGTTCCATCTAAAATTTGACCATCTGTAAAATCGAATTCATTTCCTTCTTTTTGCACATTTCTACTTAGTCTTAAAACAGTTGTATCTGCTTTGCTAATTTCAATAAGCTTAGGTAAGAGATCTTTTAAATAAGCAAACCAAAAAGAAGCATATAGTTTTACAACCAATACATGATCATATACATCGGCAACTATAGAAGGAAGCTGGTCATTTTCTCCATAAATTAAACGATAACTATTGGTGTTGGTTTGTAATAAAGGAATTCTTTTTTGATAAGCAATTTCAATCTTTTTGGCAAACCATTCAGAATTGATGGTAGCTGGTTTATTCGCTTGTAGAATTTTAATGCGTATTGGTGAATACGGATCATAAAACCCGCAAGCTAAAAACTTATTACTTTTACTATCAAAAATAACAGCTAAATCACCTGATTTACCTTCTTTGTTTTTTTTAATAATGCTATTTTCAAAAACCCACGGATGTCCTTTTTTAACTAAGGTTTCTGTTGCAGGTTTTAGTTTTATGGCAATTTTAGAAGTTGTTATGTTTGGTAAAGCTATCAAGTGAATTTATTTATAGATGAGGCAAAGTTAATGGTATTAATGAAATAGAGTAGAAGTTTATATTTTATTTCTAATAGGAGTCGTATAATTGTTTGAAGCAAAAAAAATCACGAAGTAAAACTTTTTAAATGTTTCATTTCGTGATTTTTTGAGAGAGAAAGTAAACAAGTTATTTTTTTATAATGATATAACTTGATACTTTATTTTCAGAAGTTTTTAATTTTAAAATATAACTACCTATAGCTAAATTTTGAACATTAATTTCTTTAGAATTTAATTTATTATTACGTATTTCTTTTCCTTCTATACTATGAATACTATATTCTTTTATGGTATTTGATGAATTTATAAATATAGTCTCTGTACTTGGGTTTGGGTATAAAATAGTAGTATTGTTTTCTTTAGGATTAAGATTACTAATAGAAAGTGTTGCTAAATCTTTGTTTTGTTCTTGAATTATCTTTTTAATTAAAATTCCACTTTCTGTTAATTCATTATCAATTAAACCTTGAACCCCTTTTCCATTTAATATAATATTTGAAGTTTCTGCTTTATCTGCTATAGTCCAATTAGCATGACTAATGTAATTGTCTTTCATAAACTGTACCCACTTATCTGTCTCAGTATTATTTATGGCTCCATTTCCACTTGCAGGAACTGTTCCCCATTCTGTAACAAATAAAGCAAGACCATTATCTATAGCTCTTTTAGCTTTAGCTCTTAAATCGGTGTTATGAGTACCTGCATAAAAATGTAAGGTGTAAGCAGTGTTTAAAATAGCTCCACTAGGTAAAGTAACATCACTTTCTTTTATAGGGTTTCCTGTATTAGAAACAATATCGACTCCTTGTGAAAAAAACGGAGTTCCTACAATAATTAAATTATCAGGATCTTCTGCACGAATAGCATTAATTACTTTAATAGCATAAGGTTTAATAGTGTTTTTCCAAGTATTATCTTGGTCTGAAGCTCCAGAACCTCCAATAGGTTCATTATAAATTTCATAAATAATATGATCATTATTTCCGTATTCTTTTGCTATTTCAGAAAAGAATTGAACAGCTTCAGCAGTATAATTTTCTGCATTATGAGAATGCCAGTCTACAATAACATAAATGTTGTTTGCTATTGCAGCATCTATAACTGTCTTTATTTTATTTTTTTGAAGAGAAGGATTGTCAATATAACCATTTCCACCATCCCAAGATTCTTTAACTCCCATTACAGCACGTACAAAACTTACTTTCCAATCTTGTGCCAAATGGTTTATAGCTGGGGCCGTATAAAAATCACTAACATCACCAGCAGTACTCCAGAATAAACTAATTCCAGGTAAGCTTAGTTTAGTACCATTCTCTGCGGTAACATAGCTGTTGTTAACTTTAAGTTTACCGAAATTTTGAACTGGTTTTTGAGCAAAAAGAGTACAACTTATAAAGGATAAAAGAAGAACAAGTTTTTTGTTTTGTAAATTCATAATAGGGATTGTGTTTTAATAGGAGATAAAAATACTTTTCTAATAGTATTTTTAAATTAATTAGATTTATTTGGTTTTAAAATTTAAATATGATTAAAAAATATCTTTTTAGATATTTATGTTGAAAATAGAATAAAAATAAGATCTATTCCTTTTTTAATTAACTATTTTTTCTAACGTGTTTTAATATTTAATAGTGTGTAATAAGCAAAGTAATTTTCACTTCTTTTTTAATAGAATGATTAATTATAGTTAATTAGACATTTTACTTTTCCATTCCTTAATTGATTTCTTACTTAACTGAGTAGCGTTAACGCCATTTTTACCAAGTGGTTTAGATAATTCAATGCAATATTCTGCAGCTTTAATTGCATCTTTATATAACTTTAACTTAGAAAGAATAACAGAATACTCTCTATAATCCCAATGTCTAGGTTTTTCACTTAAATAAATAGCTTGTTCCATCCATTTCTTAGCTTGCTCTAACTCATAATTTCTTTCATGATAATTTACTGCCGCTATATGAAAATCAGTAGCATTTCTCTTTAATTCAATTTTTGTAGTTTCTTCTAATATTTTTTTAAAATGAAATTCAATAGGAATTGAAATATAAGTTCGTTCCCACATTATAGAAAGATTTGCAGAAGATTCTTTAATATTATCTATGTTAATAGTTAAAGTTTCAATATCTCGGTGTAATTTAATTACAGGGATATTGGTTTGAAGTGCTATTTTTTTTGTGTCCCAATTTTTAGGAGTTCCCCAATTCTCAATGTCTTTATAAAAGAAAATATCCCAAGAATCAATGTTTGGTTTTGTGTATATAGAATATGAGCCAGCATTTAATTCTTTCCCATTTATGTCTACTTTTTTACTGAAATTTATTATAGTATTTTTATTAGCTCCAGTTCTCCATATTTCCCCATATTTTTCGAGTTTACCAAATATAGCTCTACCTTTCATAGAAGGACGGTAATATTCTAGTTTAATATCTGTAAGTCCAACTCTTTGCTCTATTTTTTGAAGAAAACTTTTTTTAGGTCTTCTTACTTGAGAAAATAAATGTAGCGTTATAAAACTTATTACAATTAAAAGAACTATTTTTTTCATTTACAATAATTTTAATTTGTGTTAATGATTTAAATTAATTTAGACAGTAGCTACTTTATATTTTTCACAAATAAGAGGCATCAATCGAATACCATAGTCAGCTAAAGCTTTAATTTCTTTAACACCGGCTAAACGTTCTCTACCAATAATTAATAAACCTTTATTATTAGCTTCAATATGATAGTATTTATTGCTTTCAAAGAATAATACTAATTCATTTGTGAAAAAAGTTTTAATAGCCCCAACATCTTTTCCTGATAAATAAAATCTTTTTGAAAAATCTGGATGATTTTCAATACAAATATCTTTGTAACCAGTAAAATGATATATATATTCAAAGAAACCTTCCTTATCTAAAGTAAAATCAGGAACTTTCTGATCTATATTAATATATAACATAGTTGCTTTAATGATTTGTTTAGCAAATAATTCACCTTCATGAAATTCGATATCAAATAATTCACAACTCTCGTTAGATAGTACATTAGAAACTTTCTTTATTTGACGCGTTTTAAAATACCCAAAATGAGGTAATTCAATAATGTCTCCTATCGTTTTAGTAGGTGTATAATTCCATGTTAATTCATTAGCAACATTTTGCAATGATTTTTGTCTCTTAGTTAAGTTTATATTTTTTTCAACAGTAGTAATACCAGTATTTTTACGTAAAGCAAATGGGTGCTCGCTACCTGCATTATAATTATCTAACCCAATAATTTCAAAATGACCTCCTTTACGTTTAAAACCTTCAGCATAATCATTTAAATTTTCCATAACAGAATGATCAACAAAATCACACAGTGAAAAATCGATAATTGCATCTTCATTTTCTGGAATCTGATCAATTTTAGATTTTAGTTTTGTATAGTTTAAAAAACTAGAAAAATTTTTAACACTTACATAGTATTTATCATCTTCTTTAAACATTAAAACATTAGGCTTAAATATATTAGTAACAAATAATAGAATATCTTTATTAATGATAATATGAGCCACAAACGTAGCAACTATACCTATAATAATACCAGTAATAAGATTGGTTGATATTGTAGTTAAAAGAGTAATTAAAAAAATAATTAATTGTTCTTTACCTATTTTAAATACTTTTTTAATGTTTTCAGGAGAAGCTAATTTATAACCAGTAAATACCAAAATTGCAGCCAATGCAGGTAAAGGAATTTTACGAAGTTGAGAAGCAAACAATAAAATAAAAGCGACTAAAAAAAAAGCATGAAAAAAGTTAGCCGAACGATTACTTCCTTTATTATTTACATTTACAGAGCTACGAGCAATTACAGTAACTACATTTAAACCACCTAAAAAACCACTAACCATAGTAGCAATACCTAATGCTCTAATATCTTTATTAACGTTAGAGCGTCTTTTTAGAGAATCTAATTTATCTACAGCTTTAATACTTAATAAACTTTCAATACTAGCTATTAAAGTAATAGAGATAACGGCGCTAATAAAATCTAATTGATATACTTTTCCAAAATCAGGAAAAGCAAAATTAGAAAGTACATCGTTAGGTAAGTTAATTAATAAAGCTTGATTTATAGGATATTGACTTGTAGAAAATAAATTAAAATAATAATGTAAGCCAATACAAAGCATAACTATCCACATAGGAGCAGGGATAAGCTGAAAGTACTTGTTTCTAATTTTACCATAAAACACCATGATAAGTAAACTAATAATACCAACCATACCAGCCCATAACACATTAGTACTATTCGTTGAAACATAGTTTATAATACCATTAGGAACTTGAAGTAGTAATTGAACAATACTACCTTTAGCATTGGCATTACCTAACATAACATGAAATTGTTTG
Organism: uncultured Tenacibaculum sp.; assembly: GCA_938041625.1. GTDB lineage: Bacteria > Bacteroidota > Bacteroidia > Flavobacteriales > Flavobacteriaceae > Polaribacter. The sequence continues at coordinate 9,406 of CALISK010000170.1, forward strand.
GCAAAAATTCCAATACCTATGGCGGCTAACATTCCTTGTATGGCGGAAGAGGGAAAGAAATCACCTAATGATCCTAATCGTAAAAAGCCAAGAATAACCATAATGGCACCAGAAATTACAATAGCAGCTAATGTATACAAGAAACCTTGTTGCATATCACCCGCACCTAAAGTAGTTATAGCACCTAAAATTACAACAACAAGTCCATTACCAGGCCCTGTAATAGTTACATTAGAACCCCCAATGATAGCAACAATACTACCACCTACTACTGCGGCGATAATTCCAGAAATAGGAGGAGCTCCACTAGCTAAAGCAAGTCCAAAACCTAAAGGAAGCGCTATTAAAGAAACAACAAAACCAGAGAAAAGGTTTTGAGGTATTTCATTCAAGAAATTTTTGAATTTATTATTTTTTGTCATGGAATTACTTTACAATTAAGACATCGGTAGGAAGTTCAGATAATATATGTTCTAAATCATGGGGAAAAATTCGATCTAAAACACCTGTTTTTTGAGGTTTATTCATAACTAATAAATCAGCCCTTTTTACTTTTGCATAATGACCTATTGAATATCCTCGTTTACCAAATATACTTTGTGTTTTTACTATGATATCATTAGTGTTAATATCTTTTAATATACTTCGAACTCTTAAATCTTCACGTTGTTCTATTCGTTCTTTGTTTAATGTAGCTTCTTTAAGCGTTTTATCATCACTTACTTTAACATCTAATTCAGTCGGACGAATTTCTTCTACAATAGTAACTCTCTTACAGCCTAAATTATTAGCAGCATCAAAAGCATATTTTATAGTTTCAGGAGTTTTTTCATCTTCTAAACCATTTACAACAATGTGTTTACAAGGAACTCTTTCTACAGAAGGTTTTATTAATAAAAAGACAGAACAAGGAGCTTTTCTAGTTAACTTTCTTGCTATAGAACCTACATAATATTTATACAAGTTTTCTTTTTGAAGTGCACCAATTATCAATAAATCGATACGTTCTGCAACACAAGTTTTTAAAATAACAGTAACAGGATCTCCTTCTTCCCATATTGTTTTTAAGTTTTTTTGTAATGTAGGTGCTTCTTTTAAAATATTTTGTAAATCCTTTTCTTTTGTAGCATTTTTTTTACCAACATGAACTGTAATCAGTTCAGCGTCAAACATATTTGCAGTTCTTATACCTTCATGTAAATTTGCTTTTAAATTAGGAGAAAAGGCTAAACCGATTAAGATTTTTTTAGTCAAAATATCGTTATTTAAAAAGCTTACAATATATAGTTTTATGGTAGTATAAAAAAACTTACTTTTACATAAATAGTTTACTTATGTTAGAATTAGCAGGCATTATTATTTTAGGAATTTTAGCACAATGGTTTGCCTGGAAATTTAAAATTCCAGCAATTTTACCCTTAATATTGATAGGTTTATTAGTTGGTCCAATCGCAGCAGAGTATTTTAGTGAAGATGGAAGTAAATGGATTGAACCTGTTTGGAATGGTAAAAAAGGATTGTTTCCTAGAGAAGGTTTGTTCTATTTTGTGTCTTTAGCAATTAGTATTATTCTTTTTGAAGGAGGATTAACATTAAGAAAAAGTGAAGTTAAAAATGTAGGTCCTGTAATTACGAAGTTAATTACTTTAGGTTCTTTGGTAACATTTGTACTTTCTTGTATTATAGCACATTATGTTTTAGACTTAAGTTGGGAGATATCTTTACTATTTTCGGGACTAATTATAGTTACAGGCCCTACAGTAATTTCACCTATTTTAAGAAATATTCCTTTAAAGAAAGATGTAGCAGCAGTATTAAAATGGGAAGGGATTTTAATAGATCCAATTGGTGCTTTAGTAGCTGTATTGGTATTTGAATTTATTAGTGTTGGAGGAGGAGGAGGTTTTACACAAACAGCTTTATTAGAGTTTGGTAAAATTTTATTATTCGGTACTACTTTTGGTTTTACGTTCGCACATGCTTTAATAGCAATAATTAATAATAAACTAGCTCCTCATTATTTATTAAATGTAGTATCACTTTCTGCAGTTTTATTGGTTTTCGTATTATCAGATTTATTTGCTCATGAATCAGGATTACTTTCTGTAGTTGTAATGGGAATGGTAATGGCAAATAGTAAATTAAAGAGTTTTGATGAATTATTATATTTTAAAGAATCACTATCAATTTTATTAATATCAATACTGTTCATATTATTATCAGCAAATATGAATATTAGTGAATTAGAACTTATTTTTAATTGGAAAACAGCCTTGTTATTTGCATTAATAGTCTTTGTTGTTCGTCCGTTAGGTGTATTCTTAAGTACACGTAAATCTACTTTACAATTTAATGAAAAACTCTTTATTAGTTGGGTAGGGCCTCGAGGAATAGTAGCAGCAGGTATCGCATCTTTATTTGGCTCTAAATTAATGAAAGAAGGAGTAGCAGGAGCAGAATATATTACGCCTTTAGTATTTATGATTGTTTTAGGTACTGTACTACTAAATGCGACTACAGCTAGAATGTTTGCTAAAATAGTAGGTGTGTTTTTAAAAAAATCTGAGGCAATTGTTTTTATAGGAGCTTCGCAAGCAGCTAGGGTGATCGCTAAATATTTAGTAACACATGATAAAAGAGTTATTTTATTAGATAGCAATAAAAATTATGTGAAAGCAAGTAAAGAAGATGGAATAGAAGCTTTTAATATTGATATTTATAATGAGAATTTAGATGATAATATTGAATTAAATGATGCAGGATATTTAATAGCAATGACAGGAAGTGATGTGATTAATAAATATGCTTTAGATCGTTTTTCTAAAGTTTATGGAGAAAGAGGAGCGTATCGATTAGCTTCATCATCAGAAGTAAGTACTAAAGAATCTGAAAATACAGATATGTTATTTACTGCAAATGATGATTATATTAATTTAACAGAAACTATTAGAGATTTTCCTACGGTACACGAAATTAAAGTTTCTTCTATAGAGGATTTTAATACTAAAATAACTGAGATACATAATCATTTAAAATCTATTCCATTGTTTTTAAAGTCAAATGGAAGTATAAAAATTTTAGTAGAAGTAGAACAAAGCACAGTAAAAGAAAAAGATGTTATTGTATATGCTGGTAAAGAGTTGTTTGTTTCTTAAAGTTGAGTTATATAATTTTTAACAGTAAATAATAATTAAATTTGGATAAATTAGAATTAAAATTTTCAACAACATTGAAAGGTTAAAAAGCTCTAGTGACTTTAATGAAAAGTATGGAAAGCAATATAAAATTCATAATGATTATCAAATTGAAGTAAAATATTTAAAGAAATTTAATCAAGGATATACAATTATTAATAATTTTTTTGAATTTTACATTAATGACGTCCCTCTTTACGAAATGCTTGATAAATTTTATGGTAATTCAGAAACTATGTTGAATTGTCAAAGTAGTCAAATTGGATATGGTAGAGATTCTTATAAAATTGATAGATTAGTTATTAATAGTTTTTTAAAGAAACCTATTGCAGATGAAGGTTTAAAATTATTTAGTAAAAAGGAAAGAAATAAGGAATGGTTTATTGATTTAATAGATGAATTAAATAAAGGGGGGCTGAAAATGATTTTTTTAGATTTTATATTTGTTCTGTTTGTGGAGACTCTTATTGACATATGACTTTGGGAAAGATTGTGAAAAATAAAAAAACATTTTCCTGGTTCTTTGAAAATTTTAAAAATGAGATATTAGAGTTTGAATTTAATAATGATTAGTATACTAGAGTATTTATTGATTATTTAAAGAATAAGTCTACTATTAATAAAACTTAATAAAATGTAATATAACTAATTAAACTATTAAATATCTAAACCAAACGTATTCTTCAATTTTTCTAAGAGCGGATTTTTCTCTTTTAGTTTGTCATATTTTTCTTGCGGAGTATAAGCAAACTTTTTTTCTACAATTTCATTTACCTCAATAGTAATTTGAATACCATAATTATTTAATTTTTCTCTTAAAAATCGAAGTAATTTCGGCTTCCCTTTATCTAATTGATTTTTCATTAAATTGTTAGGTAGCGTAACAATAATTGAGAAATTAGCTTTTAAAGTAGGTTCACCAGCAATTAAAATCGAAGCAATATTTTTCTCTCCTAATTCTTGTAATTTAAAATAATATTTTTTCCAACCTTCTTTAAGTTCTTCTTGATTAAAAGGGGTTCTAGGATGATTGTCATAGTTTTCCTCTTCGTCAGTTATTACCTTAGTTTCTCTTTTTTCTTGTAAACTTTTTAATGATAAAGCAGAAGTTCTTCTTTTAATATTTTTAATAGAAGGTTTAACTGGTTCCTGAGGAGCTACAGCTTTAAGAGGTTGTTTTTTGGGAGGTGTTTGTTCTTTTACAGGTTGTTGCTTTTGTTGAGCTATTTGTTCAATAGATTTTGTAATCTTTTTAACCTTTGGCGATAAAGAAGTGAAAAAAGTAGCTGGAATTATGTAGTTGCTACTTTTTTTTTTTCTCCATCGAACGTGATAGAGGCAATTTGCATTAAGCAAAGTTCTACAAGTAATCGTTGGTTTTTACTTGATTTATATTTAAGATCACAATCATTTGCTTTATCAATAGAGGTGAGTAAAAAAGTCATAGGAGCTTTTGTAGCCTGCTCTAAATAACGTTTTTTAATAGTATCACCAACTTCTAATAAAGGAATGGTAGCAGCATCTTTTGCTACTAATAAATCTCTAAAATGAGAAGCTAAACCACTAATAAAATGTTGTCCTTCAAAACCTTTAGATAAAACAGTATTATAAGCCATTAATACTTCCGGTATTTTATTCTCTAACAATAAATCCGTCATATTAAAGTAAACCTCGTAATCTAAAACATTTAAGTTTTCTGTAACTGCTTCTCGGGTTAAATTATCACCAGAAAAACTAACAACTCGATCAAAAATAGACAAAGCATCACGCATTGCGCCATCTGCTTTTTGTGCTATAATGTGTAAAGCATCATCATCTGCTGTAATATTTTCACGCTCACATATTACCTTTAAATAATTTTTGGCATCTAAAACACCAATACGTTTAAAATCGAATATTTGACAACGAGAAAGTATCGTTGGTATAATTTTATGTTTTTCGGTAGTTGCTAAAATAAAAATAGCATGTGCAGGTGGTTCTTCTAATGTTTTTAAAAAAGCATTAAAGGCTGCTTGCGAAAGCATGTGCACCTCATCAATAATATATACTTTATACTTTCCTGTTTGTGGCGGTATACGAACTTGGTCTGTTAAACTACGAATATCATCAACAGAGTTATTTGAAGCGGCATCTAATTCAAAAATATTAAAAGCAAAATCTTCATCTTCCGTTATATTATCAGAACTTTCTTGATTAATACGCTTCGCAAGTATACGAGCACATGAAGTTTTACCAACTCCTCTAGGACCTGTAAATAATAATGCTTGTGCTAAATGATTATTTTTTATAGCATTTTCTAATGTGTTAGTGATGGCTTGTTGCCCTACCACATCCTCAAAATTTTGAGGACGATACTTACGTGCCGATACTATAAAGTGTTCCATTAATGATTACTATTTACGTAACAAAAGTAGCAAACCCAATTAGTACATACAAACAAAGTTGTAAACAATAAAAAAATCTCGATAAATTCATAATTTATCGAGATTAAGTTAACAAATTACAAAAGGTAAATTAATTCAAAAAACTATCAATAATATTATCTATTTCTTTTTTAGAAGCATTTGCTTTTAAAGTAAATAAATGAGAATATAATTTTTTATTACTTACTTTTTCTTGTAACGTAATATCTTTCTTTAAATCGAAAGTTTTATCCCATTTTTTTCTCACTTTTTTCCACATTTTTTTATTTTCTTTCCACCAATCTTGAGCTGCTTTACATTTTGTATCAGCTACTTTAACATAAGTATTATATCCTTTCTCTTGAGCTAATAAAAAATCTGCCTTTCCATTTTCTCTAACAATTTTATCATTGTCTTGGTTATGAATCCAACCATTTTCTGTAATCTCATGTCTATTTCTTCTTAACATTACATTATAGTCAGATCTTTTTGTTTTTTCACGCCTAGCAAGTGGGGCATCAGCAGTATTTTCCCAAAAACTTTTACCATCTACATGTACCCATGTAGCTGAGCCTTCATACCGAGGACTATCATCTACTTGATATACTTTTTGAGTCCATTGTCCGCTCATTTCATCTTCAGAAAGTTGTTTGTATTTCCAGTTATTTTCTTTGTGAAACAGGTATAAATCTTGATTCTCATGTAACCAATCTTGTCTCCAGTGTTTTACTATGTATGGCCCTTTTTTAGTAGTAACAATTAATAAATGTTGTAACTGAATTTTGTTTTTTTTATCGGTAACCAATTGAACCCATTCTAAAGCTTGATCATGTTTTACTTTAGAAGGTTTATAGTCTTCTTCTTTAGAGTAATTAAATGTTTCTGAAAAGTTAAAACCCACTTTATAACAGCCACTCATAGATTTTATAGCAGTAATGTCTTTTTGTTTTTTATTGGTTTGTGAACTTATAGTTAAAGTACCTAAAGTAATAACTATAATTAAGAATTTTTTCATTGTAATTGATTGTTTAATTATTAAGACAAAAATATAAAATTTATTTAGATTGAATAAAAATAATGAATATATTTGCGTAAAATTATTAAGAATGTTTCTAAATAGAGTTTTCGTAAGTATATTATTTTTTACAAGTTTTATTAGTTTTTCTCAAAAAACAATTAAAAAAGATTCAATAAAAGAAAATAAGTTAGATGAAGTAATAGTAACAGGGCAATTAAAGCCACAGTCGATTAAAAAATCTGTTTTTGAAGTAAAAGTAATTACATCAGAAGAAATACAAAGAAGAGGAGGGAATAACTTGGCAGATATATTAAATCAAACTTTAAATATAAGTGTATTTCAAAACTCATCAACAGGAAAATCGGAAATTAATGTATTGGGGTTAGGAGGAAGATATTATAAAGTTTTAATAGATAATATTCCTATTATTAATGAAGAAGGTTTTGGTAATAATATAGATTTTACTACTATAAATTTAGATGATATTGAAAGAGTTGAGCTTGTAGAAGGTGCTATGGGAGTTCAGTACGGAGCTAATGCATTATCTGGTGTTTTAAATATTATAACCAAAAAAAATAGTAAGAGTAAATGGAAAATAAACACCTATTTTCAAGAAGAAACCATAGGAAAAGAATATAGTTTTTTTAATGAAGGAAGGCATATACAATCTATTGGGTTAGGGTATCAGTTTAATAAGAAAGATTATATAAGTTTACGTTTTAATAGAAACGATTTTCGAGGGTTTTTAGATAGCCTTAAAGGTAAGAAACATGAAAAAACTGATGAATTAAGAGGGTATACTTGGTTGCCAAAAAAACAACATAATGTTAAGTTACTTTTTAGTCATAAAGAAGAAGGGTTTTCAGTATTCTATAAATTCGATTTTTTTAATGAAGATATATTTTGGTACAATTCTGTTGTTAGGTTAAATAGAAATGTAGCCACTGCTACTATTGATCCATCTTCTTTTGATAGACAGTTTAATAATAAAAGATATATTCATCATTTAAACTTTACAGGAGCTTTTTCTAAGATCCCTTATAACATATCTGTTTCGTACCAAAATCAAGAAAAACAACTAGAACGATTTACGTATTTTATTAGAAAAGATACAAAAGAAAATAGTTCTAAAAATACATTTTTGTCTAAAAATGTATGGTTTTCAAGAGGAACTTTTAGTGATTTAATAAATACTAAAAAAATAAAATTACAAGCAGGTTATGAACTAACAAATGAAAAAGGTTTTGGATCTGCAGCTGCTATAGGAACAGGATCGGCAGATGAGAATGTGAAAAATAAACTTACAAGTTATGATTTTTTTACTTCTTCAGAAATTGATTTTTCAGAATCATTTTCTTTAAAACCAGGAGCTCGTATTTCATTTACAAATTTATTTGGAAACCAATTTTATTATTCATTAAGCGGAAGAAAATTATTTAAAAAAGGATGGGAGGCAAGAACAGTTTTAGGTTACGGAACCAGAACTCCTGAATTTGATGAACTTTTTACCTTTTTTGTAGATGTAAATCATAATGTAACAGGTAATACAAACTTAAATCCAGAAAAAGGAATTTCAACCTTTTTTCATGTTAAAAAAGCAACGTTTTTAGGAGGTTTTACAATGAGAAATAAATTAACACTTTCATATATTGATGTAAAGGATAGAATTCAGTTAATTGTTGTAAATCAAGCTCCTTTAGCACTTAAATATAATAATATAGACGAGTTCACGTCTATAGGAAGTTCTTTTGAAAATGATTTCTCTTATAAAGATTTAAAATTAAGTATAGGAGCAAGTGTTTTTGGAATAACAAGATTTATAGATACTTCAAAAGAACAGACCTCTAACAGGCAATTAAACTTTCAATTGAATTCTTCCATAACATATACAATACCAAAATGGAATACTTCTTTATCAGCTTATGCTAAATATATAGGAGAGACAAGTCGATTTATTGATGTTGGAGGATCATTTGAAACTCAAAAAATTAATCCTTTTAGTTGGTTAGACATGTCTGCTAGAACAAAGTTTTATCGTAAAAAGATTGAAGCAACTATAGGCGTAAGAAATTTATTAGATGTTACTAATATTAGTACTAACAGTGTAAATAGCGGAGCGCATTCAGGAAATACAAATAATATCTCACTGGGATATGGAAGATCTTATTTTTTAAAAATAGGTTATAACATTAATATTTAAATATAAAAATCAAATTAATCAAAATGAGAAAAGCAATAGTATTATTATTTATTTCAACGATATTTTTAATGTCGTGTGGAGAAGACAACGATGTTGTCGTTAAAGAGGATCCATTTGT
>CALISK010000171.1 GCA_938041625.1 uncultured Tenacibaculum sp.
ATTTTAATCTTCCCAATAACTTCCATAATCTTAACTTATTTAAGTAAAAGTACCTTCCAAGCACTTTCTAAATCATTCTTTAATAAATATTCTCGTGCAAATGTATGTTTTTTTTCTTCTGAAAGCCCAATTAAATCAGGATGTTCTTCTGCAAAGTTATTAACACTTTCTTCAGTTGGTAATTCTTCCACATTACCTAACGTTCCTAAATTATTACCTGTTAACACAGAACTGTTTCTAATTTCAAAAGGAATTTGATCTACTCCTATTCCTAGAGTTGACAATGGTTTTGGAATTTCAAAAAAACCATCTCTTGCTCTAGAATAAAAACTTCCTCCTGCTCTAGCCACTAGATCTATCTTATATTGATCTATTAATCCTTCTTCATTTAAAACTTCTTCTTTTATATGTAGCTTAACAACTTCACAAACAATTAAATTTCCTGCCCCTCCTTCTTTACCTGTATAAATAATATCTTTTACTTTACATTCAAATTGTACTGGGGATTCTGCAACTCTATACGGCGCTACTTCATCTGATGGCAACATTGTTAATCCTGCTTTCACAAATTCATTCACCCCCTTAGGATACATTGTGCTACTTAATGACATTTGTTGTACAATATCATAGTTTACCACATTAATTACAACTTCCTTTATTTCTTCTGCATTATCTAATGTATGTTTTGTTGTATTATTTCTAACACTTCTTGCCGGAGAAAAAATCATAATCGGTGGGTTTGCTCCAAATACATTAAAAAAACTAAAAGGTGATAAGTTCGGATTCCCTTCTTTATCTATTGTACTTGCAAAAGCAATAGGCCTTGGCGCAATAGCCCCTAATAAATATTGATGCAGTTTTCCTGTAGAAACTTCTTTAGGGTTTATAGTTAACATGAGTTTGTTTGTTTTAAAAATACACCCTGTAAAGATACTAAGCTTTTAGTAATAAAGTTATACCTAAAGAATAGTTTATATTTGACAAATGAGTTTCTTAAAGAATACTTTTGGGTTTAAGTTAGTAGCAATTATACTTTCTTTTTTTATTCTTGTTTTTATTTTGTGGAATACCTACAGCTTTTTTAAAAAATTTAAAAAAGAGGAACGTGCAAAAATGGAATTATTCGCCACAGCTATTGAAGAATTTGGTAATAATCCAGATTTAGATGCCAATATGAATATTGAGCTTAAAATTTTAGGAAACAACGACACCCCTTGTATTTTAACTAATGAAAATGGTACTATTAAAGAGGACCATAATTTAGATATTAACAAAAACAAAGATCCTCTTTATCTTCAAGAGCAATTAGCTCTAATGAAAAAACAAAACAATCCTATTGAGATTAATTATTTAGGTCTTAAAGAATATATTTATTATAGAAATTCTGACTTAATATATAAACTCACCTATTACCCTATTACTTTAATTCTCATTTTATGTTTATTTTCAGCTGTTGTATATCTTTTCTTTAACTCTAATAAAATTGCAGAACAAAATAAACTTTGGACTGGTATGGCTAAGGAAACTGCCCATCAAATAGGAACTCCTTTATCTTCTTTAATGGGATGGGTAACTATTTTAAGATCTAAAGATATTAGTGAGGAATATGTAAATGAGATTGAAAAAGATGTTGAAAGATTAAATACAATTGCAAATAGATTTTCTAAAATTGGATCTTCCCCTCAGTTAATTTCAGAAAATATTGTTATCGCTACAAAATCTACATTTGATTATTTAAAATCGAAAAGCTCTAAGCAAATGTTATTTACCTTCAATACTTTTGAGTCGGAAATAAAAATTGATTTAAATGCTGAATTATATGGTTGGGTTATTGAAAACTTATTAAAAAATGCAATAGATGCAATGGCAGGTAAAGGTGCTATTACTGTTAACATTAATGATGATTCTGAAAAAGCTATTATCACAATTTCTGATACAGGAAAAGGAATTGCTAAATCTAAATTCAATAAAGTTTTTAAACCTGGTTATACTTCTAAAAAAAGAGGTTGGGGTTTAGGCTTATCTCTGTCTAAAAGAATTATAGAAGATTATCACAATGGAAAAATCTTTATAAAAAATTCAGAAATAGGAAAAGGAACCACTTTTGAAATTCAGCTTTTCAAGAATTCATCACTTTAGCTTTATTAATTTACTCAAAATTACCCGCTATATTTTCTGCTAAATTCAGAAACTCTTCATTTGTTAATTTTTCTTTATTTACAAATTGCATATCTGCCATTTTATTAATTGGTATTAAATGAACATGAACATGAGGCACCTCTAATCCAATCACACTCATTCCAATACGTTCACAAGGAATCGTTTTTTCTAAAGCTTTAGCTATTCGATAACTAAAATTCATTAATTCAATATATTCTTCTTTAGATAAATCAAAGATCTTATTTTCTTCTTTTTTAGGAATTACTAATGTATGTCCTTTTGCATTTGGGTTTATATCTAAAAAAGCATAAAATTTAGTATCCTCTGCTATTTTATATGATGGTATTTCTCCATTAATAATTTTAGTAAATATGCTTGCCATTTTTATTTAAATATTAGATTATTTTATATGATAGTTTCCTATTTCAAATCTATCAAAAGCTTAATTTATTTTTTCTTTTAAAGAAAGATTTAAATATAAAAAGGGTTTTGACACAATCAAAACCCTTTTTATATTTATTATTTTTTATAGTTAAAATCTAACGAGAAATATCTACAATCTCGAATTTCATAATTCCATTAGGGACTTGAATTTCAGCAACATCCCCAACTTCTTTCCCTAATAAACCTTTCCCTATTGGTGAGTTTACAGATAATTTACCATTTCTAACATCCGTTTCAGAGTCTGCTACTAAAGTATAACTCAATTCCATATTATTAGTTGTGTTTTTAATTTTCACAATAGAATGAATTAAAACTTTCGAGGTATCTAATTGACTTTCATCTATAATTCTGGCACTAGCAACTACATTTTTAAGCTTCACTATTTTAAACTCTAATAATGATTGCTCTTCTTTAGCTGCATGATACTCTGCATTTTCACTTAAATCTCCCTTATCACGTGCATCCGCAATTTCCTGAGTCACTCTTGGTCTTTCAACTTGCTCTAAATTTGCTAATTCTTCTTTTAACTTCTTTAGTCCTTCCTCTGTGTAATATGATATTTCACTCATAACTTCTAAAATTTAAAAAATCTCAGTCCGTTTTAGGAGTGAGATTGTCTTACAAATGTACAAAATATTTGTAAATTAGCCTCGTTTCATTTACTATAAAAGGTCTAAAATTATGAAAAAAATCATTTTATTATTATTTTTTTGCGCATTGCTTAGTTGTTCTAACAATGATGATATAAGCAATTGCTTTAGAGGAGTAACTTTAAATGAAACTATCAACCTATCCAATCCTCAGTTTATTAATATTCAAGTTCCAGGTGGTCATACTACTGCTAATATTGGAGGTCGTAACATTATTATTATTAGAAGAACAAACACTTCTTTTAAAGCCTACGATTTACAATGTCCTGAGGGTGGTTGCAACTCTCCTATGACTTTCGACGGTTTAAAATTAGTTTGCAGTTGCGATGATAAAGAATATAATTCTCTTAATGGTTCTCCAATAGATGGTGAAGGCTGCTTTGCTTTAGAATACAATGTATTGCAAATAAACAGTAATGCTTTACAAATAAGCAGATAAAATATGCATCTACCCAATTAAGATTCTTATTTTTGCAACAACAACACAAAAACTAAAAAGTGCAAAATTTTTTCTCATCTAACTTTAGACTGGGCGTTTTAGGAGGTGGCCAATTAGGAAGAATGCTTCTTTCTGAGACTCAAAAACTCGATATTTTTACTGTTATTTTAGATCCCTCATTAGAAGCTCCTTGTGCTGAAATATGTAATGAATTCCATCAAGGAAATTTACTTGATTTTGATACCGTTTATAACTTTGGAAAAAAAGTAGATTTACTAACCATTGAAATTGAAAATGTTAATATTGATGCCTTAGATAAATTAGAAAATGAAGGCTTAACAATCTTCCCTAAGCCAGCGAACCTAAGAATCATTCAAAACAAAGCACAGCAAAAGAAATTTTATACTCAAAATAATATTCCTACTGCTGAATTTAGCCATTATGCATATATAGATGAGTTGAAACATTCTTATGAAAACGATATTATTAGTTTCCCTTTTGTATGGAAATCTGCTCGTTTTGGTTATGATGGTACTGGTGTAAAAGTCGTTAAAAACTATACCGATTTAATCACTTTACCTGAAGGAGAGTGTATTGCTGAAAAAATGATTCCTTTTAAAAATGAACTAGCTGTTATTGTTTCTAGAAATAAAAAAGGGGAAACTAAAACATACCCTGTAGTAGAAATGGAATTTCATCCAGAAGCAAATCAAGTAGAATATGTTATTTGTCCTGCTAGAATAAATGATAAAGTAGCTAATAAAGCACAAGAAATAGCTTTAAAAGTGGCTGATACTTTTGATTTTGTAGGCTTATTAGCTGTAGAAATGTTTCAAACTGAAGATGATGAAATTTTAGTAAATGAAGTAGCTCCTAGAACACATAACTCTGGGCATTATAGTATTGAGGCTAGTTATACCAATCAATTTGAGCAACACTTAAGGAGTATTTTAAACCTTCCTTTAGGAAATACAGAAAGTAAAGTTGCTGGTATTATGGTTAATTTAGTGGGTGCAGAAGAGCATACTGGTGATGTTATTTATGAAAACATTGACGAAATATTAGCTATTGACGGGGTTACACCTCATATATATGGAAAAAAACAAACGAAACCATTTCGTAAAATGGGACACGTAACCATTGTACATGAAAATGTTAGTACTGCTCGTGAAATAGCACAAAAAGTAAAAGAAACAGTTAAAGTTATCGCTAAATAATCCTTTGACTTCGTTCAGGGAAAGAACATAAATAAAACAAAATATGGTAGGAATTATCATGGGAAGTGATTCAGATCTTCCAATAATGCAAGAAGCAATTGATATTTTAGAAGGAATGGATATTCAAATTGAGGTAGACATTGTATCTGCTCATAGAACACCAGAAAAACTATTTGATTACTCAATGAATGCTCATAAAAGAGGGTTGAAAGTAATTATTGCTGGAGCTGGCGGGGCTGCTCATTTACCAGGTATGGTTGCAAGTATGAGTCCGTTACCAGTAATTGGCGTTCCTGTAAAAAGCAGAAACTCTATTGATGGTTGGGATTCTGTTTTATCTATTCTACAAATGCCAGGTGGTGTTCCTGTTGCTACTGTTGCTTTAGATGGTGCTAAAAATGCAGGAATCTTAGCTGCTCAAATTATTGGAGCATCAGATAAATGCGTATTAGATAAAATAATTACTTATAAAGAAGGGCTAAAACTTAAAGTTGAAAAAGCTTCTGAAAGAGTAAAAAAATAATTTAACTTCATTTTAAAATTTATTTAGATTCATTATTTTTAACAAATCTAAATAAATTTTAAAATGAAAGATATCTTTCTTCTATTAACTATCATTTGCTTCTTTCAAAACATTATAGCTCAAGATAACGGCAATTCAAAAGATAAATTCAATACAAATAATAGTATTTGGTATATAGATGCTACTATTGGTGGATCTGGAACTGAAGGAGGTGGTTTTTTAACTGGATTTTCGGTAAATTATCAATATAAAAAAAACTTATTTACATTTAGAAATTACAATAATGTTAAATTAGATGGTTTTATTTTATTTCCTATTCCATTTATAAAAAAATCAAATAGAGAATATGGTCTCCTATATGGAAGAAGACATATAAAAAAGGGGTTCTCATATAGCTATTCTACTGGAGTCTCATATAACATACATGAAGATAAATTGAATAATATTGTAACAAATAATATAGGATTTCCTTTAGAGTTTAATATTAAGTGGTTTAAAAACAAGAAATCAAGATATCGGATTTATGAATTAATCCCAGTTGGTAAGCCTAGTACAATAGGAAATAGTATTGGTTTTAAATTTCTTGCAAATGTTTCAAAAATCCCTTATGTTGGTATTGGCTTAACTATTGGTATAGGTAAGTATAAAATTTACAACTAAATGAACAATCCATTATTACAAGATTTTAATACTCCCCCTTTTAAATCTATAAAAGAAGAACATTATAAAACAGCAATTAAAGAAGCAATAAACATTGCTAAAAATGAGATTAATAAAATAGCGAATGACACTTCTGCTCCTACTTTTGAAAACACAACTGTTTCGTTAGATAATACTGGAGAAAAATTAGATAGAATTACGTCTATCTTTTTCAACTTAAATTCCGCTGAAACCAACGAAGAAATTCAAGCCATTGCTAAAGATATTTCTCCATGGTTAAGTGAATTTAAAAATGATATGATTTTAAATGCTACTCTTTTTGAAAGAGTGAAAACAGTTTACAATCAAAAAGATTCTTTAACATTAACTCCAGAACAAACCATGCTATTAGAAAAACAATACAAAGGTTTTTCTAGAAATGGAGCCAACTTAAATGATGATAAAAAAACTGAATTACGAAAATTAGATGCTGAATTAGCTAAATTAGCTTTACAATTTGGAGAGAATGTATTAGCAGATGCTAACTCATTTGAGTTATTAATTACTAATGAAGATGATTTAACTGGGTTACCAGAAAGCACTAAAGAAGCTGCCAAATTATTAGCTGAACAAAAAGAAAAAAAAGGCTGGTTATTTACACTAGATTATCCTAGTTACATTCCTTTTATAACATATGCCGACAATAGAGAGTTACGCAAAAAACTATCTATTGCAATGGGTAAAAAAGGGTTTCAAAATAACAAAAACAACAATGAACAAATAGTATTAGACATTGTTAATCTTCGTAATAAAAGAGCTTTATTATTAGGGTACGACTCTCATGCTCATTTTGTTTTAGAAGAAAGAATGGCAGAAACTCCTGAAAAAGTTTTATCTTTTTTAAATGATTTATTAGAGAAAGCTAAACCAGCAGCTAAACGTGAATTTAAAAATCTAGAAGAGTATGCTAAAAAATTAGATTCCATAGATATACTTCAAAAATGGGATGGAGCATATTATTCTGAAAAATTAAAAAAGGAATTATTTAATTTAGATCAAGAATTATTAAAACCTTATTTCAAATTGGAGAATGTAATTCATGGTGTTTTCGAAATTGCGAGTCGTTTATTTGATTTAAATTTTGAAGAAGTTAATACTATTGAAAAATATCATGAAGATGTAAAAACATATTTAGTTACCAATTCAAAAGGTGAATTTATATCTCACTTCTATGCCGATTTTCACCCAAGACCAGGAAAACGAAATGGAGCTTGGATGACCTCTTATAAATCTCAACAAATAAAAAATAAAGAAAATGATCGCCCACAAGTTTCTATTGTTTGTAATTTCACTAAACCAACAGAAACAAAGCCTTCATTATTAACTTTTAATGAAGTTACTACTTTATTTCATGAGTTTGGTCATGCTTTACACGGAATGCTAGCAAACACTACTTATAAAAGTTTATCAGGAACCTCTGTTTCTTGGGATTTTGTAGAATTACCTAGTCAAGTTTTAGAAAACTGGTGTTACGAAAAAGAAGCTTTAGAATTATTTGCCAAACATTATGAAACTGATGAAACAATTCCTATGGAGTATGTAAAAAAGATTAAAGAATCTGCTACATTTCATGAAGGAATGCAAACAATGCGTCAAATTAGTTTTGGTTTATTAGATATGAGTTGGCATTCAGGTAATTCAACTGAAAAAAAATCAACTGTAAAAGATTTTGAAACTGAAGCTTTTAAAAACACAAAACTATATCCTGATGTAATAGAAAATTGTATGAGCACAGCCTTTTCCCATATTTTTCAAGGAGGTTATTCTGCTGGCTATTACTCATACAAATGGGCTGAAGTTTTAGATGCAGATGCTTTTGAATATTTTAAAGAAAAAGGCATTTTTAATAAAGATATTGCTACAAGTTTTAAAGAGAATGTATTATCTAAAGGTGGCACCGAAAAGCCAATGGATTTATACAAACGCTTTAGAGGGCAAGAACCTAAACCTGAAGCTTTATTAAAACGAGCTGGTTTAATTTAATAAAAATCACTTTTTTATTTACATATAGAACGCTATTTTTATAAAAAATCATTTATGAAAATAGCGTTCTCTTTTTCGTTTTTTTTATTCATTTTCTTAATTAGTAATGCACAACAAACAATAAAAGGTGTAATTCTTTCTTCAAATAAGATCCCACTAGAAGGTGCTTCTGTTTTTTTTAACAATACAACTATTGGAACCATATCTGACAAAAAAGGTTATTTTGAATTACATTTCCCTATAGGTTCTTATAATTTAGTAATTTCTTACTTAGGTTATAAAAAAGTAATAAAACCTATTAATACTATTACAAATTCTCCTCTAACCATAATTTTAGAAGAAGATCATAATCTATTAAATGAGGTAATTATAAAAAAAACTATTTATGATGAAGATTGGCATTATAATTTTGCTCGTTTTAAAAATGCCTTTTTAGGTAGAAGCAAACTAGCAAAAGAATGTAAAATACTAAATCCTAAAAAATTACATTTTGAATTCAATTCTTTAAGTAATACCCTTACTGCTATAGCTAGAGAGCCTTTACTTATAAAAAACAAAGCTTTAGGCTATTTAATCACTTATGATTTAGTTGATTTTAAACTCAATAGAGAAAATTTAGTCTTTAGTGGATATGCTAAGTATGACAATCTAAAAAAATCTGTTCGAAAAAAACATGCTTCTAATAGACTTAAAGCTTTTAACGGATCTAGAATGCATTTTTTAAGAAATTTATTATCAAAAGAATTAAAAAAAGAGGGCTTTATTGTTAACCAATTCAAAAGAGTAAAAAATCAAGAACGTCCTTCCGAAGAAAAAATAAAAGAAGCTCGTAAGTTTCTCAAATCTTATAACGGTAAAATAAATTTCAGTAAAAAAATCACCTTTCCTAAAACTATCTTAGACAGTGTTCTAATAACTCTTAGAAAAAGTAAACTTCCTAAATTTAGAGATTACTTATACAAAAGAAATATTCCATATAAGGAAATGATTTCGCATCAAAAAAATGTTTCTTTCTTAGATTTTAAAGACTTTCTTTCAATAACTTATACCAAGGAAACAGAGGAAGAAAACTATCTAAAAGGTTTATTCGGAAAAAGAAAAAAAGCCAGTGGTGTTCAATCTTCTAGTATTGTTTTGTTAGAAGGAAAAGTTACTATATTTAAAAAAGGAATATTAGAAAATCCTACTTCAGTTTTTAATGAGGGATATTGGGGATTTGAAGCGTTAGCAAATATGTTACCCTTAAATTATTCGCCGAAAAATTAATTTTTTTAGCTACTCGTAAAAATAAATCACTTCAACCACACGTTATTAATTCAATTATGTTTAAAAATTAAACAATAATTGTTATTATTCCTGCAATAGTTTCATTGTTTAATTTTAATAAAATCAAAAACAAAACATATATTTGCCGATTAATTATAATTAACCCCTCTTTATTAACAAAGAGACAAATAAAAAACAACCAAAATTAATTTAAATCTTTTTTTTATGAAAAACCCTAAATTTTATTTAACCTCATTAGCTATTTCGTTAATGTTCTTCTCATGTCAGGAAGAAGCATCAAACAATATAGATGAATCTAATACTGCAAACGCTAAAACTGTTAAGCCCGAAGAAGCTTATCCTGGTTTAAGTGGAGATGTTAAATCTTTATACTATGGAGATGAGAATGTTAAAGTTCAAAAAATTAAAAACACCTATGTTTTAGACGGAGATATTATTTTTTCTGCTGATCAATTAAAAGAAGCTCCAGATCAAATTGGCGAACCTTCTATTGATGATACTGCTAACAAATCTGTTGGTAGAACTGGAGGTAGATGGCGTAACAATACTGTTTTCTATTCTGTTGAATCTTCTTTAGCTAGTAAACAACGTGTAACAGATGCTATTGCACACTGGGAAAGAAATACTGCCTTAAGGTTCGTACAAAGAACAAATCAATCTGATTACATCTTCTTTAGAACTGGTAGTGGATGTTCTTCTTCTGTTGGTAGAGTTGGTGGTCGTCAATCTATTAACTTAGCTCCTGGTTGTTCAACTGGTAATACAATACACGAAATTGGACATGCTGTTGGACTTTGGCACGAACAAAGCAGAAGAGATAGAGATAGTTACATAACTATTAATACTGAAAACATTGAACCACGTGCTAGAGGTAATTTCTTAACTTATGCGCAACAAGGTCGTGATGGAGATGAATATACTTCAACATTAGATTTAGGTTCAATAATGATGTATGGATCATTTTTCTTTTCTTCTAACGGAGAACCTACTATTGTAAGAAACAATGGTACTACATTTAATGTTCAAAGAAATGGTCTTTCTGCTGAAGATATTGCAGGTATCAATCAAATGTATCCACCTTCAACTGGAGCAGATATTTGTGATGGTGTTCAAGCATACGTAAGAGGAAGAAGTTATTCTGTTGGTTCTCGTGTAACTTTCCAAGGTTCTTTATATGAAAGAAGAACAGGTGGATGGGATAATCTTGGACAGTGTAACTAATAACATTAGATATAATAGTTTAAAACTAATATCTGAATTAATATAAAAATAGATACTACTTATTATGTAGTATCTATTTTTTCTTATAACTGAATTTATTTTCTTCTTTTTATTTAGTTTTAAATAAATTCAAATCAGATAAATTAATTAAATATTATTCTTTAACTCAATCCATTTACTCATATACTTTGTTGCTTGTAAAGTTTGATGCTGCAATAAGCTTCCTAAAAAGTTTTGTTGACGATGTTCTTTTAAATTTTCTTTAATTTTTTTTATTTCATTTAATAACTTTATTTCTAAAATATTCGAATCATAAAAGTTATTAATTATCTCTATTCCTTTTTGTTGCGATTCATTCCAAACAGTTTCATTTGTATATAATTCTATCGCTCCTTCAACAAATTTTTCAAAATCATTTTCTACATAACCATTCCAAGGTAAGTTTCCCCTCATTCCTTCTGCTCCTATAGATGTTGTTACACTAGGTGTTCCACAAAGCATCGCCTCTGTTAACTTTCCTTTAATTCCAGCTCCAAATAAAATCGGAGCTAAAAGCACTTTTGATTTTTGTATTACTTCCTCTGCATTCTCTACATAGCCTTTTATTACAAATCCTTCTTTAGGCTTGTGTAATTGTTGTATTTGTGGTGTTGCATAAGCCCCATAAACATGCAATTCAGCTTTAGGTAATTGCTTTCTTATTAAGCCC
Source organism: uncultured Tenacibaculum sp. (assembly GCA_938041625.1). GTDB lineage: Bacteria > Bacteroidota > Bacteroidia > Flavobacteriales > Flavobacteriaceae > Polaribacter. The sequence goes on from CALISK010000171.1 coordinate 11,333, forward strand.
CATATATTCTTTTTCAATTCTAATACAGCACTCACATTAGGTGCGTGAAAAAAATTCCCTATAAAAACAAAATGATTTCGATCTTTAAAAGACATCCATTTGTTTACTTGAGCCTTCTCTATTTTTTTAAGCAGAAACGGAAGATGTATTAATAATCTTTCGTCAATTTTAAAAACGTTTTTTAAAAGTTCCATTTCATAAGTAGAAATGATTAAACTTAAATCGCATCTTAAAATTGATGCAATTTCTCTTTTTGCATCATTCGATTGTAAT
>CALISK010000172.1 GCA_938041625.1 uncultured Tenacibaculum sp.
TCTTTAACTTTTTTGTTAATATTTAAAACTTTTATAAGTCATAAATAATTGTATTTTTACGTTTAGTAATTACATAAAAGGTATGGGCAAAATTATTGCAATAGCAAATCAAAAAGGTGGTGTTGGTAAAACAACTACATCTGTTAATTTAGCGGCTGCGCTAGGTGTTTTAGAAAAAAAAGTACTATTAATAGATGCTGATCCTCAAGCAAATGCAACATCTGGATTAGGCATTGATGTTGAAACTGTTGATAAAGGTACTTATCAAGTATTAGAACATACAGCATCTGTAAAGGACTCAATTGTTAAAACAGAATCGCCAAATGTTGATTTGATACCTGCCCATATAGATTTAGTTGCTATTGAGATAGAGCTTGTTGATAAAATGGAAAGGGAATATATGCTTAAAAAAGCGTTAGCAGAACTTACCGTTGAATATGACTACATATTAATCGATTGTGCTCCTTCTTTAGGATTAATAACTTTAAATTCTTTAGTAGCCTCTAATGCTGTGATTATACCTATTCAGTGTGAGTATTTTGCCTTAGAAGGTTTAGGAAAGTTATTAAACACCATTAAAAGTGTACAAAAAATTCATAACAAAGAATTAGAAATTGAAGGCCTTTTACTGACTATGTATGATGCTCGTTTACGTTTATCTAATCAAGTTGTAGATGAAGTAAGAAAACATTTTAGTTCTATGGTTTTTGACACAATTGTTCACAGAAATATACGTTTAAGTGAAGCTCCGAGTTATGGCGAAAGTATAATTTCATACGATGCCACTAGTAAAGGTGCAGTAAATTATATTAATTTAGCTAACGAAATTATAAAGAAGAATTCATAAAATGGCAAAAGCAACAAGGAAGCAAGCATTAGGAAGAGGATTATCAGCTTTGTTAAAAGAAACTGCCGATGTTAGTTCTGCTTCAGATGAAAATGCAGACAAAGTAGTTGGTAGTATTATTGATATTAGTTTAGATTTAATAGAGGTTAACCCTTTTCAACCTAGAACTTATTTTGATGAAGAGGCTTTAAGAGAACTTTCTAATTCTATTAAAGAATTAGGTGTTATTCAACCTATTACAGTTCGTAAATTAGCTGAAGATAAATTTCAATTAGTATCTGGTGAACGTCGTTTTAGAGCATCAAAACTAATTGGTAATAAAACAGTACCTGCTTATATACGTCTTGCTAATGATCAAGAAATGCTAGAAATGGCATTAGTTGAAAATATTCAGCGAAAAAATCTAGATCCAATAGAAGTAGCTTTATCATATCAAAGATTAATTGATGAAATAAAGTTAACTCAAGAAGAATTAAGTATTAGAGTAGGTAAAAAAAGATCTACTGTAACTAATTATTTGCGTTTACTAAAATTAGACCCTATTATTCAGACAGGAATGAGAGATTCTTTTATTTCTATGGGGCATGGTAGAGCTTTAATTAATGTTGATAATATTTCTGATCAACTTAATATTTATGAAAAAATATTAAGAGATAAATTATCTGTTCGCCAGACAGAAGATTTAGTAAGACATTTAAAGTCTGGTACAATCGCTAAAGCTGAAAAAAAGAAAAAATCATTACCTTCTACTATTACAAATAGCATGAAAGATTTAAATGATTTTTTTAATACTAAAGTGGGTATAAGTGTTGATGATAAAGGTAAAGGTAAAATTTCTGTTCCTTTTGATTCGATTGAAGATTTTAATAGAATAAAAAAATTATTACAGTAATTGAATTTTAAATATTACATAGTATTTACGCTGTTTCTTTTGCAATTTAATTTATTTGCTCAAAAGGACTCTATAAAATCTAAAGAGACATCTCAGTTACAAATACCTAGAGTAAAATACAATCCTTTATCGCCATCTAAAGCAGCTTTCTATTCTGCTCTTTTTCCTGGTGCAGGGCAAATTTATAATAATAGATATTGGTGGCAATTACCTTTAATATACGGAGGAATGGCTACAAGTATTTATTTTTTTATAGATAGTAGTAATGAATATGATAGATTTAGAACTGCTTTTAGAAGAAGAAAAGCTGGTTTAACAGATGAATTTACTGTTAATGGTGTAGAAATCATTTCTGAAGCTGGTCTTGAAAGTGCTCAAAGGCAACTAAGACAAAATAGAGATTTATCTTTACTATCTACTTTACTTATTTATGTATTACAAATTGTAGAAGCTAGTGTAACTGCTCATTTACTTCAATTTGATGATACAGACGACTTAACAATTAGACCTACTGCAATACCACCTAATAGGTATTCAGTAGACAATTCTCCAAAAATAGGTTTAACTTTAAAATATTCTTTTTAATATGAAATTAGCCTTATTAGGTTATGGAAGAATGGGTAAGGAAATTGAGAAAATTGCCTTAGAAAGAGGTCATGAGATTGTGTTAAAAACATCTTCTCAAGACAATTATGACATTTCAAAAGCAGATGTTGCTATTGATTTCAGTATTCCAGAAGCCGCTTTTAGTAACATTTCTAAATGCATAAATAATAATATTCCTGTTATTTCTGGAACAACAGGATGGTTAGACAAATATGATGATGTAGTACATCTTTGTAAAGAAAAAAATGGAGCTTTTATCTATGCCTCAAACTTTAGCTTAGGTGTAAATATCTTTTTTGAGTTAAACTCACAGCTTGCTAAAATGATGCGCTCTTTAGAACAATACAATGTTAAAATTGAAGAAATACATCATACCAAAAAATTAGACGCTCCTAGTGGAACTGCAATTACTTTAGCAGAAGGAATTATAGATCATTCTGATAAAAAAGAATGGACATTAGAAGATACAAAATCTAACGAAGTTATTCCTATTAAAGCTATTAGAACCCCTAATGTTCCAGGTACTCATACCATTAACTATGATTCTGAAGTAGATACTATCGAAATAAAGCACACTGCTCATAATAGAAAAGGATTTGCTTTAGGAGCTGTAATAGCAGCTGAATGGTTACAAACCAAAAAAGGAGTTTTTACAATGAAAGATGTATTAAACTTAAAATAAAAATAAATAATCTATAATTTACATTGCTTTAGATTAAAAAATTAAATTAAAAATTATGTCATTAACCGGGTGGTTTATTTTATTCTTAATAGTACAAGTAATTCATTTTTTAGGTACTTGGAAATTATATATTAAAGCTGGGAGAAAAGCTTGGGAAGCAGCTGTACCTGTTTATAATGCTATTGTTTTATTTGGCATTATAAAACGACCAAAGGCATGGACTATTTTACTTTTTATACCTATTGTAAATTTAATTATGTTTCTTGTTTTATGGATTGAAACTTGTAGAAGTTTTGGTTATAAAACAACAAAAGATACCTTTTTAGTAATTTTCACTTTAGGTTTTTATATCTATAAAATTAATTATAGTTCAGAAATAGTATATGACAAAGAAAGAAGTTTAAAAGCTCCTTCTGCTGTAGGCGAATGGGTTAGCTCTATTGCTTTTGCTATTGTAGCAGCTACTATTGTTCATAATTATTTTATTAGACCTTACGTAATCCCTTCTTCTTCTTTAGAAAAATCTCTTTTAATTGGTGATTATTTATTTGTAAGTAAGTTTCATTATGGAGCAAGAGTACCTATGTCTACTGTAGCTTTACCAATGATTCATGACAGTATTCCGCTTGTAAAAAGTAAATCGTATTTATTTAGTGATAACTTTGATAAGAGGAAAACTTCATGGATGAACAAGTTACAGTTACCATACTTAAGATTACCCGCTTTAACAAAGATAAAACGTAATGATATTGTTGTTTTTGGTCAGCCAGCTGATACATTACTAGACATGAATAATTTACACCCAGATAGAAATTATTATAAACCCATTGATAAGAAAACAAACTTAGTTAAAAGATGTGTTGGTATTGCTGGTGATAGTTTAGAGATTAGAGATGGATATATTTTTATAAATGGTAAACGTTCTATTCTTCCTAAAAGTGCAAAACCGCAATGGTATCATGAAGTAGATACAGATGGTAAACAATTTAGTTTAGCGGCACTTAAAAGATATAATGTTAGATTATCTGAAGCTGGAACTTTAAATGATAAGTACATCTTAAATTTAACCGATGATGAAGCTGCTGCAATAGCTAAAAATCCTATTGTAAAAAGTGTAACAAAAAGAATACAACCTAAAGGAAGTACTAATGATTTATTTCCTCATAACCCAAAATATGCTTGGTCTGGCGATAATTTCGGTCCTATTTATATTCCTAAAAAAGGAGTTACTGTAACTATCAATTCAGAATCGATCCCTTTTTATAAAAGAATTATTCAAGAATATGAAAAAAATGAGTTAACTTTTTTCAACGATGATGTATATATTAATGGGAAAAAGACAAATAAGTATACTTTTAAGCAGGATTATTATTGGATGATGGGTGACAACCGTCAAACCTCTTTAGATGCAAGAGCATGGGGATATGTGCCTTTTGATCATGTTATAGGAACTCCTTTAATGGTTTGGTTTAGTTATGATAATGTTGAAGGTAAAGTTAGATGGGATCGATTATTTATGACGGTAACTAATGGAGAATCTAAATCTTATTTTTGGGTTGGTATTGTTAGTGCATTTCTTATTTTATTTTTAGTATTTAAACCTAAAAAGAAAAAAGCTGCATAAATTTTGAGTTTATTTATTCCAACATATTTTTCTCCCATATCTCAATATGCAAATATTTATCGATCTAAAGAGCTAGTTTTTGAAATAGAAGACAACTATCAAAAACAAACCTATAGAAATAGATGTTATATATATGGTGCTAATGGTAAATTATCCTTAAACATACCTGTTAAGCATGCAAATACTGTTGCTAGAAAAAAAACAAAAGACACTTTAATCGAAAATAGCTTTCCTTGGCAAAGTCAACATTTTAAATCTTTAAAATCCGCATACCAATCTTCTCCTTACTTTGAGTTTTTTGAAGATGACCTTTTAAAAATTTTTAATAAAAATTACGTATATTTAGTTGATTTGAATATTGATACATTTTTATTTGTCACAGATTCTTTAGAAATAAGTCAAGAATTTTCGAAAACAAGTACTTATGATTTAGAACCAAAAATAGAAGATTATAGAAATTTTTCTATTGCCAAAAATGGTCCATCAATACAGATTGATAATTATACGCAAATGTTTGATGATAAATTTGGGTTTATTCCTAATTTATCAATTTTAGACCTTCTTTTTATGGAAGGAGGTAATGCACTAACTATATTAGAAAGTGTAAAACTTGCAAATAATAAAAAATAAGAAAACTTTAATTAATTGATATATGTTCATTTTTATATGAATATTACTAATCATTATCGCTAAGAAATTAATGGGATATTTCAGCTTTTTAATGATACATGAATAAAGTTTAATGATATAATGTTACATAAATATCTATTTATATCATTTTTGAACTGTCAATATTTAGCCTTCTGTTATTTATAGAAGGTATATTTATTGTTGTACCTATGAAATAGTCATATTAGATAATTTTTAGTAATTAAAATCAACACAAATGAAACATGATATAGTAGCTAGTTTTTCTCGTTTTTATATGGATAATGTTTCTGATGAAGGTATTGAATCATTTTCAGAAATTCTTTCTTTAAAAAACTTTAAAAGAGGTGAAGTTTTAATAAAACGAGCTAATGATTTAACGAAGTTTTACATAATAAAATCTGGTATTGTAGCCAGTTTTGCTAAAAACCTAGATGAAGAAAAAGAATACATAAGAACTATTCATGTAGAAAATTATGCTTTTACCAATCTATTTTATTTAGAAAAACTGAATGAACAAGATGAAAACACCTCTTCGGACTACTTTAAATGCCTTACAGACTGTACATTATTAGAAGGTAATTTTAAAGATTTTCTTGATTTAACTACAAAGAACCACGAAATATCTATCTTATATAATCTAATTAATCAAAGATTATTATTACAGATGCTAATTAGACTTGATAGATTATCTCTCTTAGATGCTACAAAGCGGTATAAAGTATTTAAACAAAGGATACCTAACATAGAAAATTTAATTCCACAATATCAAATAGCCAATTATTTAAATATTACACCTGTACAGTTGAGTAGAATTAGAAAAAAGTTGTATTCTGAATAATTTGTAAAACTATGTTTATGAATTAAATGGATATAAAGTATAACTTTGTAAATGAAATAGTCCCTTAATTTCGTTTTTAATAAAAGACTTGTACTTCATATTCTCATCCCCCATGATACAGGTCTTTTTTATTTAATAAATTTTGCCACTAATGAGTTAATTTGCTTAGATATTTTTAATTTAACTATTAAAAATAGATATACTGTACTTATTAAAATACTTTTTAGAATTATATTTAACAAAGGATGAATAGGCACCTTTCTTATATACATTTCTGGCAAAGAAAAATTCCAGAAATAAAATAAAAAGAACAAACTTATTATGATTAATAATATTAATCCTGTTTTATTAGTAAACGGATTCATTTTAAGCTTATTATTAACAAACCAAAGTTTAAACGTATTGAATATAAAAATGGTTAATAAAGTAGCTATAGCAAGCCCATTTGTATCCATATTAATTTTATGATAAAACAATACATTTAAGAAATAAACTAACAAAGCAGAGCCTACTCCTATTGGCAAAGTAATTTTATAAAATTTAGAATTCGCTAAAATCGAACCATTATTACCTAAAAACATATTATACATTTTTGCAGAAGATATTAATAAAACTGCAAAGACTCCTTGTTCATATCCTTTAGGCATCACCCTAAACAACTCTACTACATTACAATTAATTAAAAGAAAAAACAGACCTCCTACTACTAATAAATTTATAGAGCTTTTTTTGTATAAGCTTTCAACTTCTTTAGTATCATTATCATTTAAAGATTTTGATGTTAATGGTTGTAAAATTTGATTCATTGCCCTGCTGGGTGCCTCAATAAAAGAACCTATAAACACTGCTACTGTATAATAAGCTGCAGCTTTAAATGTCTCTTTACTTATAACCATTACTTTATCTATATCTAAAATTAAAGCCCCTGCACTTCCTGCTAAAATTATAAATGCTGAAAAAGTTAAAATCTCTCTATAATTATGAGGTAATGCAAAATTTAATTTAGGAAAGTATATCGAAAAAGCATAACACATCATTATAAGAGTTCTTATCACATAAAAACCTGTAAGATAAAAAGCAAAGTTTAGCTTTGTTATTAAATTAAAAGATACAGCTATCAATAATATTAGTATTGCTGCTCTATTGTAAAATTCTTTTAAGAAATTACCTAAAACTGTTTTTAACTGGACTTTAGCCCATGCATAAAAAACTTCAAAATACGCGCAACAAATAGCTACTATATAAATTACGGAAGTATAATTCCCTATTGTATTATTTTTTTCATCTACTAAACGAGTGATTATAAAATCTTGAATTAAATTCCATAAAAAACCAATAGGCAAAGCCATTATTAAAGGCAAAATAATAGCCAATGATAAAAACTTATCTTTCTCTTCTTTTGTTTTATAAAGAGAGAAAAACTTAATAATTGTATAATGGACTCCTAATGCCATAATTGGCATTATTAAATTAGAATAAGCCAATAAAACGGTTATGATTCCTTGAAAATCTGCTCCTATAATATTAGGAAAAAAGACAATCGTATTTAAACCACCTATTAAAAATCCTGAATAAATAATTAATGTATTCTTAAACGATTGTTTTAAAACTATTCCCAAATTATTATGATGTTAAATCTTTTATTACTAATGATAATTTCTTTGTTAAACTTTTTCTGTGAAATTTTTTCAAATCAATTTCACTCACTTTTAATCCTTCAGTTTTATATTCTTTATATAGCCTTTTAATTTCACTTTTTGTTTTATTTTTATTTAGAAAATCAATAGCAACACCTGCTTTTGTTTCTTCTAATATTTCAGCCAAATCACCATCTTCAGGAGCAAATGCTAATATAGGTCTTCTTGCCTGTAAACATTCAAAAGTTTTACCAGGTATCATTTCTTTAGCACTTGGATAATCATTTACCACAATTAATAAAACCTGCGCACTCTTCTGATATTTTTTTGCTTCAGTATGTGGTACATAAGGTAACCTAGAAACATTTTTAAAATTACGTTTTTCTATTTCTTCATGCCATATAGTATCATCTAATTTCCCAATCAATTTAATTTCTAAATCATTTGCAAACTCATCACTTTCACTAGACAATTCTGATAAAACTTCCCATAAAAACTTTGGATTTCGTTCAGAATTCATAGATCCAATATGTGTAATAGAAAACTTAGTATCTAAAACTAAATTCTCATCTATTTCTTCTTCGGTATCAAATCCGTTTGTAATTACATTTATTTCTGTATTAAATTTTTCATACTTCTTTTTAGCATGATTGCTTACCATTAAAACACTATCTGCACTTTTCACCACTTTCTCTTCTAATAAAAAGTGTTTCTTTTCTGCTTTTTTTGTTAAAGGCAATAAATGAAAATAATCAATACTTGTCCATGGGTCTCTAAAATCAGCCAACCATTTAATACCTAAATCTTCTTTTATTTTCTTTCCAATTAAATGTAGACTATGTGGTGGGCCTGTAGTGATTATTGCATCTATATGATGTTCTGACACATATTCTTTTATTTTCTTTACCGCAGGTTTTACCCAAAACATACGAGCATCTGGTATAAAAAAATTCGCTCTTATGTATAAAAGTATTTTCGAAAAAAAAGAAGGGTTTGGATCTAAAAAACCGGCACTTTTTTGAGCTTCACTTTTTTTAAGTTTAGCTACAATATTATTTGGCTCAAAAATAGGACATTTAATCAACTCTATACCTTCTGGTATATCTTTGGATAAAGACTCATCTATTGTTGGATAATAAGGGTTCTCTGCTGTAAAAACAACAGGTTCTATATCAAAATCTCTCAAATATTTTACGAACTTTAACCAACGTTGTACTCCTGGTCCGCCAGCTGGTGGCCAATAATATGTTACAATTAATACTTTCAATCTAAATTCTTATAAATTTCTATTAATTCACCCGATGTTTTATCCCAAGTAAAATGATTTCTAACAAACTCTTTTCCACTATTTCCTAAATCTTCTCTTAATTTTTGATTATTAAATAATAGTAATAATTTACTTGTAAAATCCTCTACATCTTCAGCAATATGAATCAAACCAGCATTTGCTTCTTCTGTGATATCTTTTTGTGCAATTACATCACTAACTAATAACGGTTTACCAATACTCATATATTGAAATATTTTATTTGCATACGTAGTATCATGATGAATATTTCTATGCAATGGAGAAACACAAACATCCGCTATTCGAATCCATTCAGGAAACGTAGTATCTATTTGCCAACCTCTTAATTTCACTTGATCTTCAAGATTTGTATCTGTAATCAGTTTTTCTAAATAGCTGCTTGGTTTACCTACAACTACAAATTTTATGTTTTTAATATTCTGTTCTTTCTTTAGTTTTAAAATACTTAATACTACTGTTTTTAATCCACGTCTTGTACCTGTATCTCCTAAGTAAAGTACTATAAAATCTTCTTTTCCTTTTTTATATGAAATTTGATTTGCTTTTCCTTCATAAAAAAAAGATCGTATTGTATTTGGCACCACTGCTATTTTATCCCCTTCTACTCCTACTCTTTCTATTAATTCTTTTTTAGCATGCTTCGTTACCACGACTATTTTGGATGCTTTTCTTACAAACTCTTCTTCTTTTTTCTTCCATTTTTTTATTGAAATTAAAAGCTTACCATATAACTTTTGTAAGTGTGGATAAAATCGCATGATTTCTGGTCTGTTTTCATGCAAATCTAGAACAACAGGTAACTTTGATCTTTTATTCGCCTTAAAAGAAGCTCCTGCAATTCGAATATCATGGATATGAATATTATCTAAGTTATTCTTTTTTATAAAATCTTCTATTTTAGATTTCATTAGTAAAGAATAAAACGGAACTGTATATGCTAAAGCTGATAATTTATATTCTAATTTATTCGTTTTATACCTTCTTACCTCAATTCCTTGAATTATTTCCTTCTCTTTTTCATTCCCATAGGTTAAACAAAATAAAAAAACTTCATGACCTTGTTTTAAAAGTTCAATCGCTTCATTTTCAACTCTTGGATCTGGTGGATATTCATCATCCAAAATCATTCCTATTCGCATACTTATTTCTTTCTTTCAGCATACACTGCATAATATCTTGGTGTAAACTTTCTTAAAATAGGTCTGATTCCTATTTTATTTACTGGGTTTGTCCACTTTTCTGTTTCCTTTATTTCCCATCCTGTCTTTTCTAACAACCAATCAAACTGCCAATCTTCAAACTCATGATAATGCCTATCCCACATATCTGTTTTACTTCTATAAGCAGAAGAAAACCATAATTTTAAAGGAACTGTAGTTATTAGTTTTTCAGATTGTATTTGTTGTAAAACATTAAAAGGAGCTAATAAATGCTCAAATATTTCGAAAGATGTTACTGCATCTACTTTATACTCTTTAATTACTTCTGGTAATACATCTAAGTCTTCTCCATTTGTATTAAAAACAGTATATCCGTTTTGTTCCATTATTTCACTAAAAGGATTTCTAACTCCTAAATCTAAAATAGTTGCGGGTGCTGGTAAAACTCTTTTTAAAAGATTTAATGTTTCTGTGTATCTTTTTTTAGGTAATTTCTTGTACATATCTTAATTAAGATTCAGACTTTTTAAGTTGTCCTTTTTTTGTAAAAACAAACCAACCAATTGGAATACCAATCAATAATATAAAAAAGACTAATGAAATACTACTTCCTTTTTGTATTATTTGTGGTTCAAATTTAAATTCAATAGTATGATTTCCTGCAGGTACTTTCATACCTCTTAACACATAATCTACTTGATAATGTGGTTTTAATTTTCCATCTACATAGGCATTCCATCCATCTTTATAATAAATTTCAGAAAATACAGCAAATTGATTATTTTTAGAAGTACTCTCATAAATTAGATGGTTTGCATCATATTTTTTTAAGTTTATGTTCGCTAATGAATCAATTTCAAATTTAGTTTCACTCTCTAAATATGCATCTTTTCTTATTACGGCTTCTTTTTTAGTATTTAAACTATTTAAAGCTATCATTTCTTCATTGGCAGAATCAACTACTTTTAATGCTGTAACAAACCATGAATTTCCATTCGCCTTTTCATTTGTTTTTACATCTGCTTCTCCACCTATAAAATACTTTGCATTCAGCATATTTATAATTTCAAAATTACTTTTTGAAATTTGATACTCAAATAACTCTTGATAACGCATCATTTTTGCTGCATGATAACCTCCTATTGACCTATGAAAATAAGATGTTCTAGCTTCATTCATTAAATTTGCAGTAAAATTTGCAACTCTATAATGTGATTTATCTTTTAAAATCTGCTTATCTGCTTCGTTTGCTGTAAACGGTTTTTGTACTCTTCTAGCAGATGTAAAATCTTCTTTATTTACATATTTTAAATCAACAGATAATAAATCGAATAAAATCAAAACTGTTAATCCGATTATAATTGGCCCTTTTTTTAATTTGTCTTTTAAGTATGCCCATAATAATCCTGCTGATACTAGTATTAAAAGTAAAGAACGAAGACTATCATTAAATAACATTGATTTTCTATCAGAAATTAAAGCTTCTATTAATACTGGTAATTCCTTATAATTTCCATCTCTTATTCCTATAAAGTCAAATAAACTATTTCCAAATATGATAAAAAACAATGCAATTCCTCCTGATATATATACTGCTTTTTTTAACGCTATTAATTTAAACTCTTTAGAAAGACTTTCATTTGTAAAGAATTCTTTTAACCCTAAAACAGCTAACAAAGGAATACACAATTCTGCTATTACTTGTATAGATGAAACCGCTCTAAATTTATTATATAATGGAATATAATCGATAAAAAAGTTTGTTATTACAGGATAATTTTTTCCCCAACTTAAAACAAAGGATAGTGTTACTGACGCCAATAACCATTTAACTAATTTATTATTAGCTCTAAAAATTAAAAAGAATAAAAGTAAAATGATAATAGCTTCAATAATATCTCCCCATGTTCCTAAACTTTTTGAACGGAAAAAGAACCTTACTAAAATAAATAGAAAAGAGACTACGGCTGTTATTTTTTCTGTATTAAAAAGAATAGTTTCTTTTTCTTTATATTCTAACAACATAATAGCAAATATGAATAAAAAAATAAGTATTGCTCCTATATAGGCCGGCGCTTCTACAATAGGCTGTGTACCCCAATACGTTAATGCTTCACTTGCATAACTTTCAGCCATATTTTTACCTCCATTTTGCTCTAATGTTTTGTAAAACTCTGTGTTTTTTCCTAATTTTTCAACCGTTCCTCCTCCCATAAAACGGGGAATAAACAAATTAAAAGTTTCCCAAATTCCGTAACTATATTCTGTTATATAAGAAGTGTCTAATCCTGATGTTATTTCTTTAGGGCTTCCATCGGGGTTTATAGTTAATTCAGAAGTACTTCTTGTACTATACTTTGCATATTCTTTTGTAGATAATAAACGTGTTGCATTGGTACCTAAACTTATAACAAAAGCAACTAGTAAGATTCCTACTTGTTTTGCAAATGTTGGTATTGTTTTATTTTTTACTGCTTCAATACATTCAACAATACCTAAAATTAGTAGACAAAAAGCCAAATAATAGGTCATTTGTATATGATTTGCTACAATTTCTAAAGCCATAGCTAAAGAAGTTATTACAAACCCCAATAAATAACGTTTTTGAAAAACATATAAAACTCCTGCTAAAACAGCTGGCATATATGCTATTGCATGTGCTTTTGAATTATGACCTGCGCCAAAAATGATAATTAAATAGGTAGAAAAACCAAAGGACAAACTTCCTAATATGGCTAACTTCCATTCAACTTTTAATGCACTTAATAACAAGAAAAAACCTACGAAGTATAAGAAAAGATAATCTGCAGGTCTTGGTAAAAAGCGAAGTGCATAATCGATTTGTTTTATAAAATCGTTTGGAAATCTAGATCCTACTTGGTAGGATGGCATTCCACTAAATGCATTTCCAATCCAATAAGGTTCTGATTTTTTTTCGGCTCTAAAATCATTCATCTCCTTAGCCATTCCAACATACTGTCGAATATCACTCTGCTTTATTTGCTTTCCACTAAGCACAGGGTTGAAATATAAAAGAGAGGCAATAATAAATAATACTAGAGCGCCTAAATAAGGTAGAAATTTGTTAATTTTCATAGTTAGTCAATTTCTTCAAAATCGATGTATTCACCTACACTTTTGTTTGTTTGTTGATGAGAGTTTGGTTTCTTGTCTATTATTGTTTCTCCCTCTTTAACTTTGTTTTCAGCATTATTATTATATTGTTGTTGTGCTTTTTGTTTCATTTTATCTACTGCCTTTTTCATTAAATAAGGGCCAAATAATTTGGCCAAAAATTTAAATGCATAATAAACGAAACATATAATTAATATTGTTCTTAAAAACCCCATAGGACCAGCTTCTTGTATTTCAATCATAAATGTTTTTAATAAAAAAACAACCAAAAATAACAATTTGAGTCAAAACCTAGCGTTAATAGTTTGGTAAACTTACAAAATTGAGTTTTTTAATGTATGTTTGTATTACCCTTTATTATGTTTATGTTGAAGATGATTAAACGAATTTTAAGTATACTTTCTTTATTATTAGTAACTTCTGTATGTGCACAATATACTGATGTTATTAATTCTAATAGACCAGGGTTTTCAGAAAGTCCTTATAGTGTAGGTGTTGGTATTTATCAATTGGAATCTAGTGTTTTTCATAGAAAATTTGAAGCTAGAGATCCTCTTTTTAGTAATCCTAGAGCTACAGGTATTGATTTACACTATAGAATGGGGTTATTTGATGAAAAATTAGAATTTAACTTAACAACATCTCTACAGTCTAGTAAATTTGCTTTTACCAATGTTTTTCAATCTTCTTATTCAGAATTTGGTATTGGTCAATTAAATATAGGGGCTAAATATTTGGTTTACATTCCTAAATACGATGATAAAGGGAAAGAAATTAGGAGTTGGAATAAAAGACATGGCTTTGATTGGAAAAGATGGATTCCTCATGTAGCTGTTTATGCTGGTGTTAATTTTGGTTCTATTTTAAATGATTTTCATGCTCGTGGTGGAGTTACTCCTAAAGTTGGAGTATTATTACAAAATGAATTTTCAAATAAGCTAAATGTAGTTACGAATGTGTATTATAACTATATCGGTAGCTTTTCACCTGAACTTTCTTATGTAGTAACAGGTACTTATAATTTTAATGATAAATGGTCTGGTTTTGCAGAACATCAAGCGATATTTAATAATCAAGAAAGTCAGAGTAACTTAGGTTTAGGTGCTGCTTATTTATTTAATCAAAATTTACAAATAAATTCTTCTATTAGAGCTACTTTTCAAGAAGAAAGTTTGGGATATTATACAAGTGTTGGTGTTTCATATAGATTAAATAGACATGTTGATCAGTTTGAAGAATTAGATGAGTTTGGTAATAAAATTGAAGATGATGAAAAGCAAACGTATAACAAAGGGTTCTTTGGCAGATTATGGGATAAAATAACTGGTGTTTTCAAGAAAAAAGATAAAAAAGAAGTTCAACTTGAAGAAGGTGTAGAACCTGTAAATACAAAAGAAAATCCTAGAGGAAGAGTTCGTCAAAAATCTATTTTAGACGATCTTACTAAGGAAGACAAGAAAGCTAAAAAGAAAACTATTAAAGAAAAAAATAAAGCTTCTAAGAAAAAGAAAAAGGCGGAAGAAAAAGAGAAAAGAAAACTAGAAAAAGCTAAGGAAAAAGAAGCTAAGAAAAAAGCCAAAGAAGAAGAGAAATTAGAAAAAGAAATAAAGAAACTAGAAGAAGAGTTAAAAAAGGAAGAAGAAGAAGAGTTAAATAAAAAGTATAAAGAAGAAAAGAAAAAGAAGGAAGAAGAAGAGAAAAAAAAGAAAAAGGAAAAAGAAGAGAAAGAAGAAAAATAGAAATTATACTTTTGCTGTATGATTGAACTCAAAGAAATAACAACCCAGAAGGAAATGAAACAATTTGTTACATTTCCTTTTTCTTTATATCGTAATAATAAATACTGGGTACCCCCTATAATAAAAGATGAAGTTGCTAATTTTGACAAATCTAAAAACCCTGTTTTTGAACATGCAGATGCTTCATTCTTTATCGCTTTAAAAGACAATAAAATAGTAGGAAGAATTGTTGCTATTATTAACACCTATGAAGTAGAAAAACAAGGTGTAAAAAAAATGAGGTTTGGTTGGTTTGATGCTATCGATGATCTTGAAGTATCTAAAATACTTATTAATAAAGTAAAAGAAATTGCCAAACAAAACAACCTCGACTTTATAGAGGGACCAATAGGTTTTAATAATTTAGATAAAACAGGTGTTTTAATCGATGGTTTTGAAGAAACTGGTACTATGATAACCTGGTATAACCATCCATATTATAAAACTCACTTAGAAGCTTTAGGTTTTATAAAAGAAAAAGAATATTTAGAAAATAAATTTTTCTTTGACGATATTAAAATTGAAAAATATGCCAAAGCAAGTAAATTAATTCAAAAAAGGTATGGGCTTACTCCTCTTAATTTTTCTTCAACAAAAAAAATTATGCCTTATGTAGAAGAAATGTTTCAACTATTTAGTAAAACGTATAACAAACTCTCTACCTATGTACCTATTTCAGATGCTCAAATAGAGTATTTTAAACAGAAATATATTAATTTTATAAATCCTCAGTACATTAAGTTTGTTATAGATAAGGATCATAAACTAATTGCTTTTGCTATTATAATGCCCTCTTTTTCTGGCGCTTTGCAAAAAGCTAAAGGTAAATTATTTCCCTTTGGCCTTTTTCATTTGTTAAGTGCTCGAAAAAATCCTAAGGATGTTACTTTTTATTTAATTGGTGTAGATCCTGAATATCAAAATAAAGGTATAACTGCTATTCTTTTTAACGAATTTCATAAATCTTTAGCAGATAAAAACATTCGATATTGCATTCGAACTCCTGAACTTGAAGAAAACACCGCTATTCACAAGTTGTGGTCTGGATTCAATCCTAAAACTCATAAGAGAAGAAGAACTTATAAACTTAATTTGTAATGCAGCTTTTTTACAATTCAAATATTGACAAACAGACTAAAGAAATTTTATTTAGTAAAGAAGAAAGTCGCCATATTATTAAAGTTTTACGTAAAAAAGAAAATGATGAACTACAAATTACAAATGGTCTTGGCTTCTTATTTACTGCTAAAATAATTGTTGCTAGTGATAAAAAGTGCCTAGCAAAAGTTACTTCTTGCAATTATAAAGAAAAAGAATGGAATTATAATTTGCATGTTGCAATTGCTCCTACTAAAAATATGGATCGTTTAGAATGGTTTATTGAAAAAGCAACAGAAATTGGTATTGATGAAATTACGCCCATAATTTGTGATAATTCTGAAAGAAAAATTGTTAAAACTGATCGTTTACATAAAATTATGCTTTCAGCAATGAAACAATCTTTAAAGTTTACTGCCACAAAAATAAATGAACCAAAAAAAATTGGTGATTTTATAAATGATAATAAAGAAGATTCTTCTTTATTGATTGCTCATTGTAATACTGGTGAAAAAACTGTTCTTAAAAGTTTTGATAACCTCTCTAAGGATATAATCATTCTTATTGGTCCTGAAGGAGATTTCTCTAAAAATGAAATTTCAATTGCTTTACAAAAAGAATACACTCCAATTTCTTTGGGAAATAGTAGATTAAGAACAGAAACTGCGGCATTAGTAGCTGTACACACTGTACATCTTTTAAATTAAAAAACTAAAATGTGTTTTTTTAAGCGTTTTTGACAAAAAAAAATAAAAAATATTAAGTTTTACTACTCTTTAAAAGCATAAATTTTGTTAAATTTAAGTTTTAATAATCATATCAACTAATCAAACAATTTCAAAAATAATTGAATACATCTGATTTTTTTAACTTATTTTTATTAGTTAGTGCTATCATTGGCTTTGGTTTAAGCTTCTTTATGTTTTTTTCAAAGTATGGAAAAGACAAAAGTTTATTGTTTTTAAATTTAATGATACTAACCATATCATTAAATAATTTTCAATCTTGGGTTTTAGAAAGAAATTTATTTCAGCATAAATTTATGTTGGATTACCTTCAAATACCTTGGCATTTTTTAAGTGCTCCTTTTTTCTATGCTTTTCTAATGAACTATTTAGATATCGCTAATAAGCAAAAAAAGATTCTAAAATATTTTCTTCCCATTTTTTTAGTTTTATGTGCATCTCAAATAAGTTTTGTAGTATATTATTCAGGAACAGGAACTAAAGAAGAATTAAGCTATGCATATGAAAGATATACATCTATAGAAGAAGTAATTAGTTTAGTTAGCTCTTTATTTGCCTTTATTTACTCTTATATAATACTTCGATATAAAGAAAACTTATTTCAAAAAATTCTGAGTTTTGATAATTTAAAATGGGTATATAACTTTTTTAAACTAACAACCTTTGCTTATTTATTATGGATTTTTGCTTTAGTTATTAAGTTTAGTTTAAATTTTACAGGTTTTTTATTTTCTTATTACCCATTACGTATTTCTACTACAATAATTATTTTTGTTTTAGGTTATCAGGGATTGAAATATTTGACAATTCTAAAAGAAAGAAAACATATTAGAGCTGGTATTGAAGAAGATGAGGATGATAAAAATGAGAATGACATACCTACAGAAGTAAGTAATAATAGATATGAAGAACAGTTTCTTAATGTTGATATATATATTAGAACGAATAAAAAATTTTTACAACCCAAATATACATTACATAATTTAGCCAAAGAAGTTGGTTTAGGTGCTAGTACTCTTTCAGCTATTATAAATAACAATGCTAAAAAAAGTTTTGTTGATTATATTAATGAAATGAGAGTGGAACAAGCGAAAAAATTTTTACTGAATCCTAAATATGAGGGCTATACTATTGCTTCAATTGGATTAGAGTCTGGGTTTAATTCAAAATCTGCTTTTTACGATGTTTTTAAAAAACATACCCTTCATACCCCTTTAGCTTTTAAAAAATCAAAATTATAACTACAAAACAAGTCCTAAAACACCTAGCACAGATGTTTTAGGACTTGTTTTGTATCAATCTTCATATATTTGTATCTGCAATTTTAAAATGATTATTTACAATGAAATTTATTAAAAAATAGTATTTCATTGTAAAGTATCTAAAATCTGTAGAGGGTTTACACTCTCTATGAAGAGGGAAAAGCGTAAGCACTGTTATTTTTAACAGTGTTTTTTTTATATAAACTTGTCCTAAAACATCTAAAATAGATGTTTTAGGAACCTACTTGTCAATTGATTAACTATTTTTACAAACGAAAACTTACATACCCAGTAAATATATTAAGGGATTTTATATTTACTTTTACTTCACAAAAAACACCGTTACTGAAAACAATGGTGTTTTTTTTATGCCCTTTAAAAAATGAAACCAATAACTTTCATCTAATTTTGTTCTAGTATTCAAATTAGATATTAATAAAATTTAACTACAAATTAATTGAATACTGATTTACTAAAAAAATTACACACCCTCTAAAACATATTGATGCTTTTTGAATCACTTTTATTTATCACCTACTATTAAAGATGATAATAGTTTTTTGCTTCTTATTTCAAAAAAGTAAAAAAAATCATTTTTTTCATCTAAATTTGTCCTAAAACATCCAAAATAGATGTTTTAGGAACCTACTTATCAATTGATTAACTATTTTTACAAACGAAAACTTACATACCCAGTAAATATATTAAGGGATTTTATATTTACTTTTACTTCACAAAAAAAACACCGTCACAGAAGGGAATGGTGTTTTTTTTATATCTTGTTCTAAAAAAGTAAAATGAAACTAATATATTTTTTATTCATCAGCTACATTACCATTACTGTCAATGCTCAGCAAATTGGAATTTTAAAATATAATGGTGGTGGTGATTGGTATGCAAACCCTACTTCTATTCCTAATTTAATTAAGTTTACTAATAGTCATTGTAAAACTTCAATCAACAATAACATAGCAACTGTAACACCTAGTAATAATGACCTTTTTAATTTCCCTATAGTTTTCTTAACAGGTCACGGTAATGTTTTTTTTAATAATGAAGACATAGAGAACTTAAGAAATTATTTAATTTCTGGAGGTTTTTTACATATTTCTGATAATTACGGTTTAGATAAATATGTAAGACGAGAAATGAAAAAAGTTTTTCCTAAACTTGAGTTTAAAGAAATACCTAAGAATCATCCTATTTATCATCAAACTTTTTCTTTTCCTAATGGGCTACCTAAAATACATGAACATGATAAAAAAGCTCCTCAAGGTTTCGGCCTTTTTTATGAAGGAAGATTAATTGTTTTTTACGATTATGAAAGTGATTTAAGCGATGGATGGGAAGATAAAGCTATTCATAATAATCCTGAAACAATTAGAAATAAAGCATTAAAAATGGGAGCTAACATTATCGAATATACTTTTAAGAATTAAATTCTTATTAATTTTTTCATAAAGACCATCTCTAATTTAATCATAAAATAACACTTATTTAATTTTTATAGTATAGACTTGCTAAAATTAAATGATCTGTTTCTTGAGAAAAATCTCTTCATTATTAATGCTATTTGTTTTGCTATCAAGCAATGCTCAGCATTTAAAATTTAAAACTTTTGATATTAAAGATGGACTGTCTAGTAATTCTATTATAGACATTGAAAACGATAAAAATGGAGCACTTTGGATTGCTACCATTAATGGTCTTAATTTTTTTGATGGAAAAAAGTTTAAAATTTTTAAACACAAAATAAACGATCAAAATACAATTCCAAATAACTATATAATAAGTATCCTAAAAGACAATAATAATTCCATTTGGTTATATACCCAAAACAAAAAAGTAAGTAAATATATAGGAAACGATAAATTCAAAACTTTTCATTTTAATGATACTGTAAAAAGTATTCGACTTTCTAAAACAGGAAACATTTTTGTAAATACTCAAACAAAAAATTATGAATATGTTTCTAACAAGTTTATTCCTTCAAAATTAGAAACTAAAAACAATAATAAAAACTTTCTTAAGCAACTTATATTAAAAAAGTATCCAAATTTAATCATCAATGATATTCTAAAAGATAAACAAGGTAACATATGGTATGCAACACGTAGAAATGGCTTATATATTATACCTAATAATACTAATAATATAAACAATGAAAATATAGATCACTATACAAAAGATATATATTCTAATCATAGTTTTAAAAGTAATGAAATAGACAAGTTACATCTAGATTCATTTAATAATATTTGGTTAGGTCATAAAGATGGCGGATTAAGTATGGCTTATCCAAATTCTGAAAAAATAGTATCTGTTACTCCTCACCCAATTAAACAACCTAATCTTCCTAATGAAACTATTAGAGCTATTACAAAAGATTATAACGATAACATTTGGTTAGGATATTATACAAAAGGACTTTTTAAATATAATAAAAAAAATAATTCTTTTACTCAATTCACGATTAAAGAAGCCTTTAAAAACCCTAACTGGAATAGAATTCGAAATTTATTTACTTCTTCTAATGGTACTGTATGGGTCGGTACATATGCTGGTCTTATAGCTATAGTAAAAGATCAATATGTTTTATATGATTCAAAAAAAAATATCCATTTCCCTAATAATAGGAATTATTCCATTTTTGAAGATGACAACAACTTTTTATGGATTGCTTGCTGGGGTGGTCTTGCTAAATTTAATTTAAACACATTAAATTTTGAACCTTTTAAGGCACAAAGAACACTTTCAAACTTTCATGTTAGAAACATTAAAATTATTAATGATGAATTAATAATTTCTACAGAAAATAATGGAGTCATCCTCTTAGATTTAAAAACAGGAAACATAAAAAGTATTACTAAAAAAAAGGGTCTTTTAAGTAATAATATTTACAATGTTTATAAAGATTCTTTTACAAAATATTATTGGATTGCTTCTTTAGGTGGTATCTCAATTTATGATACTAATTTA
Organism: uncultured Tenacibaculum sp.; assembly: GCA_938041625.1. Classification (GTDB taxonomy): domain Bacteria; phylum Bacteroidota; class Bacteroidia; order Flavobacteriales; family Flavobacteriaceae; genus Polaribacter. The sequence continues at coordinate 21,245 of CALISK010000172.1, forward strand.
GGAATTATTAAAAATTTAACTGAAGAAAATGGTCTTCCAAGTAATTTAATTTACAGTATTATTAATAATAATGATGAAGTTTGGATTAGTTCTCCCAAAGGCATTGGAGTTATTAATAAAGATAGTTTTAAAATAAACTCTATCAACCCAAAAGATGGTTGGCAATCCTTTGAATTTTCAGAAGGAGCTTATTATCAAGATACAAAAGGTGTATTGTTTTATGGAGGTATTAATGGACTCAACTATTTTAAACCAAGTGATATCCATTTTCAACAACAATTACCTAAAATAAAAATTATTGTTGATAAAAATGAGAACTATAATCAAATAATTAAAAAAAAATACACTGATAATAGTTTAAGTATAAAACTCTCTCCTACTCTATTTCCTAAATCTAAACATCAAAACATTTTATATAAATTAAATGGCTTAGAAAAAGATTGGAAAAAATTTGAGTATAATGAAATAAATTACACAAATTTAATTCCTGGTACTTATACTTTTTTCATAAAAAAAAATAAAGTTTCTAAACCTTTAAAAATTATTACTACAATCATTTTAAAACCATTTTATCAAAAAAACTGGTTTATTACTCTTATCATTTGCACTTTATTTTTGATTATACTTTTTTCAGTTTATAAAAGGAATAAAAATATTCGTAGACATAATAAAACTTTAGAAGAAAAAATTACTGAACGAACTCTTGAAATTAAACAACAAAAGGAGGATTTATTAACTAAAAATAATCTTCTAGATGAAAAGAATAAACAAATTATACTTCAAAAAGAAAAATTACTTCAATTACATAACAACTTAAAAATTGAAACTTTTGAAATAGATAAATTTAAAGAGTTTCTTAATACAGAATTTAAAGAACCTATTACGGAAATTATTAAAGTAACTCATGAAATTCCTCAAAATAGTTTAATCAAAAAGACATTATTATCTCATACCAAAAAATTAATTAACCAAATTACTGAATGGAATTATTTAGACAATATAAAAAACATAGGTAAATACGAAGAAACAACAATACAAATCTTTCCTATTATAAATGAATTTATAGAAAAACAAAAAGCTATTTTACAAAAACGTGAAATCGATTTTACTTGTGAAATAAACTCAAATTTACCTTGGATTGCTATTGATATATTGCGTTTAAAATTATTACTTCAATACCTTTTTCATGATATAATAAAATACTCTAATGCTAAAAGTATTTTAAAAACTTATATTACCTATGAAAATAGTTTTTTAATAATTTCTATTATTTCTTCAAGTACCATATTAAAAGATAGTTGGTACAATGTAAAACATTACAGTCCTTATTATAAAGCCTTAAAAAGCCTTATGAATGATTTAGGTGTTAAAGAAACTATTAAAAACGATGAATATTTTGAAGCAAAAATTAAGATACCTGCTCAGAGTATAAATATGAACTCCAAATTAATAGAAACAATTTCTTTAAAATATCTCGATTTTAAGAGCCCTCTATTAAACAACAAAAAAAGGAACATCTTAATTCATTGTAATAAAAACAATTACGAAACATCTAATCAATTACTAAGTAATCAGGATTATAATATTTTCTATGAAGAAAACATTTCAGACATTAATTCAGCTTTAAAAGTTATAAAAGTTGAAATATTAATCTTGTATCAAATTTCTTTTACTAGTAAACTAATACCTTTATTAAATAACCTACATATTCCTATCATTTATATATCAGAAAATATTGACAACTCTTTAAATGAACAATCTATAGAACTAGGTATAGATACAGTACTTCAATTACCAATTAGTAGGAATTTAATTCATAAAAAGATAAAAAAAATAATAGCACAAAAAACAAATGCTAAGCAATTATCTAAAGAAGTTTTTCAAATTTTAACTGAGGATAAAGAAATAATTACCTCCAATGAAAAATTATTGAAAAAATCTTTAACTACCATAAAACATAACTTAGATAACACTTCTTTTAATGTAGAACAACTAACCTCAAAATTAGGGATCTCTAAAATAAAATGCTATCGATTATTTAAAGATCATTTGCAACAATCTCCATCTGATATACTCATAAAATTAAGACTTGAAAAAGCATGTCATTTATTATTAACTCAAGATCTTAATATTTCTGAAATTAGTTTTGAATGTGGATATAAAGATCCTAAATATTTTAGCCGCCTCTTTAAGAAACATTATAATCTAACACCAAAGGTATATAAAGAACAGAATACACAACTGTTACATTAATACTAGATTATAGTAATGTTATATAAATGTTATTGCAAAATTTGTACTCTTTTTTTTAGTTTTTGCCTCCCTAATTTGAAACATTTATCCTCCTAATTGAAACAATAATCCTATCATATCTATACTACTCAAGGTACATTTGAGTAAATCAAAAACATAAAAATAATTATGATACGTAAAGTGTATTTACTTCTATTATTCTGCTTAGGTTTTTACTCCTACACTTTTGCACAAACAATTATTAAAGGAAAAATCACCTCTTCTTCTGATAATTTACCTGTGGTAGGAGCAACTATAATACCTAACGATGATATTAAAGCAGGAATTTCTAGTGATTTCGATGGGGATTTTACTTTAAAATTAATGAAAGATTCTGGAGTATTAAAAATTTCATCTATTGGATTTCAAACTAAGGAAATCTCATATAATGGAAAAGCTAATTTAACAATTGTATTAACTGAAGCTTCTGATTTATTAAATGAAGTAGTTTTAATTGGATATGGAACTTCTAAAAAAGGGGATGTTACTTCTGCTATTTCTAAAGTTGAAAACATTGAATCTATTTCTAGCAGGCCTGTTAATAATCTTACCGATTTTTTACAAGGTAATACTCCTGGAGTTACTGTATTATCTAATGGTGGTGATCCTACTTCACCCGGAAAAGTAGTTATCAGAGGTTTAGGCTCTGTTAATTCAGATTCAGAGAGTGTTTTAACAGTAGTAGATGGTGTACCTTATTATGGACCACCAATAAACCCTAATGATATTGCTTCTGTTTCTGTATTAAAAGATGCTGCAGCTTCTTCTATTTATGGTGCTTTAGCAAGTTCTGGGGTTATTGTTATAGAAACAAAAAAAGGAAAAAAAGGGAAACCTAGAATAGCTATTGATACTTATTCAGGATTTAGACAAGCCACTAATTTACCTATTGCTTTAAATGCAAAACAACAATCAGAGGTTTATAATTTAGCAGCTACCAATGCTGGCCTTATTGATGGTGGTTCTGCTCATAATGCTACTTTAAATCCTTGGGGACAAACATCAAGAACTAATTGGATCGATGAAATTTTTAGATCGGCAGTTACCACTAATTTAAATGCTAATGTAAGTGGTGGTGGCGACAATTATAATTTTTTAACTTCATTTGGTTACAATAATACAGATGGTGTTTTATTAGGTACAGAATTTAATCGGTATTCTTTCAGAGTAAAATCAGATATTAATCTTTCTGATAAATTAACTATTGGGGAAAACGTTTATTTTTCTGAATCTAATGCCTTAGGTACAGATACTTCTAGTGGTTATTCTGGTTCTATAATTAATGCTATTTATATGCCTGCTGCCGCACCTGCACGTGATGAAAATGGGCAGTTCCACGGAGTAGTTCCTTTTAATTTATCTCAATTTGGAGGTGCTTATGGTGATGTATTTAATCCTATAGCCTTATTATTAAGACCTACTCAAAACAGGCCCACAACTTATTTAAATGCAAATGCTTATTTAAATTATGAAATTTTAGAAGGTTTAAAATTTAAAACTAGTTATTCTTACGCAACCACGCATGAAAAAAATAAAATATTCAACCCTAAAATTCCAGAAATAGGAAGAACTAACTTAACTAACTCACTTATTCAAAGTAACTCTATAGAAAACAGATGGATTTGGGACAATCAATTGTCTTATGTAAAATCATTTGGTAACCATAACTTAAATCTAACAGCTATTCATTCTGCTCAATTCACAGACTTTGAATTTTTAGAACAAAAAGGAGAAGATTTTAGTAGTGAAGAACCTTTTAATCAATTTTTAGGAAATGCTTCAACAATTAGACCTCCTGTAACCGAAGCTTACGAGAGAGCTTTAAAATCTATTATAGGTAGAGCGATGTATAATTATGATCAACGTTATTATTTAAGTGCTAGTATTAGACAAGACGAATCTTCTAGATTATTTAAAACAAATCAGAAAGATGAATTCTTTTCAGGTACTTTTGCTTGGAGAGTTTCCAATGAAAAATTTTTCAATAGTGAAGTAATCAATGAATTAAAATTAAGAGCTTCTTTTGGACAACAAGGAAACATCAATTCTGTAGAATCTTATGCTTTTGATGTACCATTAGGTAGCGAAAATGTTATTATTGGTGATCAAGCTCCTTTAGATCAAAAATCCATTTTTGAAAGAATTCAATCAAATCCAGACTTAAAATGGGAAAAATCAGAATCTATCAATATTGGTTTAGATGTAGGTTTATTAGATAATTTTTTATCTATTACCGCTGATTATTTTGAAAAAAGAACTAAAGATATGTTATTACCTGATAATGGTGATGTACATTTAGGTTTAGCTCCTAGCCTTGTTAACAGTGGTGAAGTTTTAAATAAAGGTTTAGAAATAGCTATTAATTATCGAAACAATATTGGTGATTTAAATTTTAACATTAATGCAAACGGTTTTTCTTTATTTAAAAATGAACTAGTTAGTTTAATAGGAGATCGTACTACTTTTGATTTACCTATTACAAATGATTCTTCTGTAAGGCAACAACTTGTTCCTTTTAAATCTAAAGTAGGTGAAGAATTATTCTCTTATTTTTTAATACCTCAAGAAGGAATTTTTCAAAATCAAGCAGAAATTAATGCACATACTCTAAATGGAAGTCCAATTCAACCTAACGCAGTACCTGGTGATTTTAAATTTACAGATAGTAACGGAGATGGAGCAATTACTCTAGACGATAGAGTTTATATGGGGAGTTATCAACCTGATTTCACTTATAACTTAGGTTTAAACTTAGACTATAAAGGTTTTGATTTGAATCTTATTTTTCAAGGAGTAAACGGATCAACAGTTTTTAATGGATATAAATATTCAACATATAATGCTTCTTTACAAGGTTATAATTTAGACAATAACGTATTAAATGCATGGTCTCCAACGAATACAAATACAGATATCCCTAGGCTTTCTACTAGTGATGCAAATAATAATTTTGGTACGAACTCTAGTTGGTATTTAGAAGACGGTTCTTATCTACGTTTAAAAAACATAACTTTTGGATATAGCATACCAGAACAATCTATGGGTAAATTACTTAAAGGGGCTTCTTTACGTATTTATTTTTCTGCAGAAAATGTATTTACAATCACAGATTATACAGGTATTGATCCTGAAATAGGTGGATTTGGTTTAGATGTAGCTAGATTTCCACTATCTCGTACGTTTACAACAGGTATTTCTTTAAAATTATAATATACAATCAGAAAACAAATGAAAAATATATCACTTAAATCGATTATAGTTATAACTATATTAGGAATGATTTCATGTTCAGATGATTTCACCAATTTAGAACCTATAGGTAGTGTTACAGTAGCTAACTTTTGGAAATCAGAAGACGATGCCATACAAGCTTCCAACGCACTATACAATGAAATGAAAGCCCAAAATATGTTTGGTAGAGGTTTCTTTTGGTATTTAAATGCTTCTGATGATATGGTTACAGGACGAGTTAGAACCGATGTAGATAACGCCAAAAATTTTATCATGACTGGTGATGAACGTTCTTTTAGAAACATGTATGAAGATTCTTATAAAGTAATAAGAAGAGCTAATTTCATTTTAGCAAATGTACCTGACATGTCATTAAATCAAGAATTAAAGAACAGAATTCTAGGAGAAGCTTATTTTATGCGTGGTTTTAGTCTTTTTTGGGTTGCACATATGTATGGAGATAATGATACTAATGGTGGAGTTCCTATTATTACAGTAGATAATATGAATGATCCTGCAGGAAGTTTTAAACGCCCAACTAGCGTTACAGAAAACTACAATCAAATAGTAGAAGATTTAAAAAAAGCAGCAGATTTACTTCCTTTATTTACACAATATGACAGTAAAAATTATGGTAGAGCCCATAAAGATGCTGCACTTGCATATATTGCTAAAACTTACTTATACTGGGCGCAATATGATAATTCACAATATGCAAATGCTGTAAAATATTGTGATGCTGTAACCAATTCAGGTTCAGGAAGAGCTTTAATTGATACGAATACTCCTACCAAAGATTTTAGAATAACACACAGTAATTTAAGTAACTGGGCTAGTGAATACATTTGGTCTGTTAATTCTAGTGAGCAAGGTGGTAGTATCTTAACTGGTGTTATGTTAGAAAACAAAGGATGGGGTAAATATAATGGTTGGGGATATTTTCAACCTACATTAGAATTGTTTAACGAATTTGAAGTTAATGACCAAAGAAGGAAAGTAACCTTATTAACATTTGGTGATGAGTTTCCTTATTTTGGAGAAACCAGAAAATATCAATCAGAAAACTCATTATCTGGTTTTCAATTTAATAAATACATGTATGAATTTCAATCTGCAGATGCTATTGGAAATACTGTAAACTCAAATGGAAACAATCCTACTACCGATTACAATGTTCCTTTATTACGTTATGCTGAAATTTTATTAATAAAAGCAGAAGCATTAATAATGCAAGGTCAAAATGGAGACAATGAAATAAATATGTTAAGAGATAGAGCTGGGTTATCTCCTATTTCTAATGCAACTATAGATGATTTAAAACATGAAAGAAGAGTTGAATTGGCTGGTGAGTTTGCTAACAGACATTTTGATTTAGTTCGTTGGGGAGATGCTCAAAGTACCTACTCTACTCCACTACATGGTAAAACACATGATGATAGATCAGATCCTAATTCTACTTTCACTATAAAAGAAATATGGCCAGCAAGAAGTTTTGACCCTTCATTTATGCATGTATGGCCAATACCTACTAATGCTGTAGATGCTTCAAAAATAAGTCAAAATACAGGTTGGTAGTAAACAATTAAAAATGAACCCCTTTTTGTTTTTATACATTGTTTTAATTTTTTAAGAGAGCTATATTCCATCAAATAGCTCTCTTTTTTTAAAACAGAAACGCCCACTTTAAATCTCAATAATTTTAAAATAAAATAATCTATTATGCCATTTAACATGAAGGCTAGTTTATATATACTTTTTACCTGTTTTATATTTACAGTAAATGCACAAATCAATTCAAAAATTATACATTCTCATAATGATTATAATCAAAAAGTTCCATTTTGGAATGCCTATGCTAATGGAGCTAACTCTATTGAAGTAGATATTATTTTAAAAGATAATAATCTATATGTTGCACATGATTCACATAAAATTAATTTAAAAAAAACAATTGAATCTTTATATTTAATACCACTTGAAAGAGCTTTATACATGAATTTCAAATCCTCTGAAGCTATTTTATATCTTTTAATAGATATAAAGTCTGAGGGTATTATTACTTTAAATAAACTTATTGAAGTATTAAAAAAATATCCTAAAATAATTAACTCTAAATCTATTAAGTTAGTTATTTCTGGTAACAGACCTGAAATTAAAAATTATAGTAATTATCCTAAATATATTTATTTCGATCATCAAGAAATACAGAATTCAATATCAAAAAGTAGTTTAAAAAAAGTTGCTATGATTAGTACTGGTTTTAAACAATTTTCAAATTGGAACGGTAAAGGTCGATTAACGCATATTGATAAGCAAAAAGTAGAAAAAATTATTAAATTAGCTAAAAAACTTAAGAAACCTTTTAGATTTTGGGCAACACCAGACTCTAAAACAGCTTGGAAAGCTTTTTCTGAATTAGGTGTCGATATTATTAATACTGATAAACCTGCTAAATGTTTTAATTATTTAAATGAATTACCTCAAAAAATTGCCGAAATAAAATCATTCTCTAAAGTATACACACCTACTTTTAAAATAAATTCTTCAAAAAAAACAGTAAAAAACATCATACTTTTAATTGGTGATGGAAATGGTTTATCACAAATTTCTTCTACTGCTTTAGTTAATAATGGTGAATTAACTTTAACTCAATTAAAAGAAATTGGGCTTATTAAAACACAATCCGCTGATGATTTTACTACGGATTCAGCTGCAGCCGGTACAGCATTAGCAACAGGCAAGAAAACAAATAATAGAGCCATAGGTGTTAATCCAAAGGGTAAACCTATTAAAAACATCATCGAAATATTATTTGAACAAGGCTTTAATACTGGAATTATAACTACTGATGAAATAACTGGAGCAACGCCTGCTGCCTTTTATGCACATCAGAAAGATCGATCTCAAAAAAATAAAATTGCTACCGACTTAATAAACAGTAATTTAAACTTATTTGTTGGAGGTGGTAGTGTTACTTTTGAAAACCTTGCTATTGAAACCAAGTTCCAACTTATTAAAAGTACTAACGATTTAAAAAAAGCTAATCATAAAGTCGGATTTTTTATCTCAAAAAAGAAGCCTACTCCAGTACAAAATGGAAGAGATAATATTTTAGCAGAAGTAACTAAAGAGAGTCTTGCTTTTTTTAAACAAAAACAAAAACCATTCTTTTTGTTGGTTGAAGCTGCTCAAATTGATTCTTTCGGTCATTATAATGATACTAATGGTGTAATAACTGAAGGAATTGATTTTGATAAAGCAATTACTGAAGCTATTAAGTTTGCTGATAAAGATGGTGAAACATTAGTTATTATTACTGCAGATCATGAAACGGGTGGGTTTAGTATTCCTCAAGGAAATATAAAAAATCATTTAATTGAAGGTAGTTTTACAACTAATGATCATACTGCTACTATGGTACCTATTTTTGCATACGGACCACAATCACATTTATTTACTGGTGTTTATGAAAACACAGAAGTTTTCTTTAAAATTTTAAAAAGTATTTCTAAATAATAAAACTTCTATTTATTAAAAGAGATGTAGTAAGGCTTAAAATAAACTTAGTACATCTTTTTTAATGCGTTAATTTTCTTTAATATATTAATTTTTGTTTTTTTTAATGCTTGAATTTCTAATACTGTTTTTCTATTAGATAAAAAAGAATCTAATGCTGTAATTATAGAATTATTATGCCCAAAATACAATGTGTGTTCTTCTAAATTTTCAATAAAGAAAACTCTTACACTCCCACTTTCTATAAAGTAAATATTAGTATCTATAGTATTAGCTACCTTTAAAAACTCTTCTCTTTTAAAAGTTTTCTTTTTAATTATAATTCCTTCATTATGAATATGAGTTCTTAAAACTTTGTAAGATTTCAATAAATAATTATTGTTTTAGTTAGTAACTGCTTCTTGTAAAACCTTTTGAATTTTAG
>CALISK010000173.1 GCA_938041625.1 uncultured Tenacibaculum sp.
AATAATTTTTCGGTGGTGTTTAAAGAAAAAGAAACTCTGTTAGTGCTGTTAATACCGGTTTTAAGTATCGAATTATCATATATATTGGCAGGTGTTCCGTTTCCATTAGTTATTAATTTACCATTGGTGTCATAAATATAATTACTTCCATCATAACTAAGTGTATTTAATTCAGGTCCGTAAGAAAAGAAAGTACTAGTTTCTGGACCTTGATGTGTAAAATTGTTGTTTACTGATATACCTTGACTGTATGTTTTTTGTAAACTATGTGTATTACTGTTTTTTACAAATTGAATTCCAATATTGGTATCCACATTAATTTCGAAGTAAATATCAGGATTAAAATAGGTGAGCAGTACTTGTTCGTTTTTAATGTTTATATCTTTAATTCTATTATAGTTAAAACTAAACGGGGTGGAATTATAGGTTCTTTTCGAATTAGAGAGTTTCGTAATCGTATCTTCATCTTTTTTTAAGTTACTAATAGCTTTTTTATAAGCATCGCTATAGATTCTTTTGGTAGGAGAATATTGTACATTTCCTACTTCTGAATAATCGAACATGTTAGGAGTAACCTTAATTTTTTGTGTTTTCATTCCTATAAAAGAAATGATTAAAACATCTCCTACACTACATTGAATACTATAGTTTCCGTCAAAATCAGTTTCGGTACCTTGTTGTGTACCTTTTACAAGAACAGTAGCTCCGGGTAAAGGACCCGTTTCATCAGATAATATTCCAGATACGATTCCTGTTTGGCAGAAAATTGATAGGAACAGGAACTGAAAGAGTGTGAATAGTAAAGTTGATTTTTTTTTCATGCTTTTAACTTTTATCTGTTTCAAATGTATTAACACTTTTTAACAAGAGGAAACAAAAATGAGTGAATGGGATTTTTGAATGAGGGAAGTACTGTTTATGATAATAGCTTTAATTCTGTTCAGCTATCACAATATTATTTAGCTATTAAAACCGTTATTAAAATTTATCTGTTGGTAATCTAAAAGTTAAATCACTTCCAAATAAAGTTCCAAATTCATTTAAAACTTTAATTTGATACGTTTTTTTATTCCAAAAAATTGCAATGGGATTCTCTTCTAAAGTTCCTTCTCGCGTAGTTATTATCGATTGTTTTAAATGCGGTTTAAATTCAGAATCTCCATATCCTTCACTCACCGTTTTTGTGTCAACAACATGAATTTTTGAAGGTTTACCGTAATAAGGAATAAGAGAATTGTAAAAAGTATTATCTACTTTTTTTGTAAAATGAATTGTTATAGATTGTATTTTTTTAGCATCATCTAGTTTTAGTGATATATAGCTGTATGGTATTTCATGAAATTTTCTTACTACTTCAAGTTTTGAAAAGAAAATATTGGGGAAATATGTAGGATCGTTAATTGTAAAATCGGTTTGCAATATTTTTTTCGCCTCTTTAATATCTTTGCCTAATAAATACTTTAGTTTTATAGGGTCTGTGGGTTTAAAATAGATCATAAATAAGAGTATTAAAAACTTCATGATTGCGTATTTTGAAATTTAAAAAACTCTTTAAAGCTATCGGTAAAACCAAAATGACGTATTGCCATTGAATACACAAAGACCATAACGAATAAAGGAGTTTTATTTACCATAGGTGCTTTTAAAGTTAATAAACCAACCAAAGCTGCAAGTAGTGCTACAGAAAATAGAATTAATGAAATAATTTTAGCCCAATTCTTCCCTTTATACACCATTATTAAAAGTATAAGAGTTAATGAAAATCGTATTATTTGTTGAATAAGTTTACCTGAATCAATTTCGGGTCGTACCGAATGATAAAAATAGATAGTATGTATTGAAACTAATAATACGCTTAGTGAAGTTAAAATTGTTTTTTTCTTTCCAATTTTGGCTAACTCGTTCATTGTTTTTTCTAATTATAATAATAGTATATGTTGTATCGTTTGTAAAATATTTTGCACAAATTCCCTTTTACTTCAAAGGAAATCAAGGGGTTTAAAACCCTTTGTTATAGATTTAATGCGAAATGGTATAATACCTCAAATATAAAGTAAATGAAGGGGGTGAAAACTGAAAAAGAAGTTTTTTATAGTAATCTTTGTATTAGTTTATAACGTGAATTGTATTGAGAAAAAGTACATTAAAAATAAGGATTGTCTTTTTATAACGAAGTATAACTTATTGCATAGAAGAAAGATTGAAAAAGGGAGGACTCGTTTGTATATACTATTAAAAGATGATAAAATTAGAAATCTTGTTCTTAATCATATAAAGAGGACTCCTAAAAACGTATCCTTTGAAAAAAACACTCCCGCTAGTTTTCAAAACTAGTGGCACACTCAAATTAACTAACTATAATTTAACGTATACCAAGAGAAAAAAGCTTCCCGTTTTTAAAAATGGGCATCCTCCCAAAAAGCAATACTCCTTGTTTATTTTAGTATTAATTAAAAATTTTGTGTTTCTATTATTTATATTTTTATCTGATTAAAAACCAACTCGCACCCTTCAAATACGAGCTGGCATTGTTTAGGGATTATATAACCTAACTTACGTTAAGAGAAAAAAGAAAGATTCCCGTTCCAGAAAATGCTTCCCCTCAAAAGCAACTCTCCTTGTTTGTATTTTAGTATTAATTTTACAGAATAAATTCAATGAAGCCCAAAGTAAAATGTTTCTTTTATTTGTCTATATTTGAATATTACGGGATAAATATAAGACACTTTTTTGACACTAAAAAATAAAAGACACTTTTTTTAGAATATTATATGGTAGGTAAGAAATTTGAAGAAATACTTAATGAGCTAAAATTAACGCCTGAAAGTTTTGGTATTACTATAGGTGTTGGAAAAAGTAGTATTTATAAACTTCTTAGAGGAGACACTAAAAAAATAACAAAAAGTTTTGCAGAAAAAATTAATTCTAAATTTCCTGAATATAGTATACCTTATTTATTAAGTTTAAATTTTGAAGGAAAACAAGTTTCAGAATTTAATAATGAAGAAAAATTAACAGAAGAAGAAATAAAAACTGTTTCAAGAGTTCTTTTGCTTAAAGAGAAACAGATTTCTAATGTTCCGTTTTTTAAAAAGTGGCTTAAAGAAAAGCAACTAGCAGCTAAGTTAGAAGTTTATGAAATGTTTGATACATTAAAAAAAGAAGCTGAAGAAAAACAATAGAACATTATAAATTAAATATTTTATAAAATTTATTGTTATAGTAATTTATATCATTTTCTAGCATTAAAATATTTGAATCTATCTTTTTTAATTTTTCAATTTGTAAAAACAGCTTTTTAAATTCATTTTTAAGCTCTTTTGTAATCTTTACATCTTTTTCAGATAAGCACTCAAAATCATCAACTAATTTTTCAAACCTTATTAATGCCTCTTTTAAACTTAACTCTCCTTTTCTAAAATTTCTTAAAAGATGATGAAATTCTAATTCTAATGTTTCTAATTTTTTCATTTTAATTTATCAATTTTTTGGAAGCTTCATTAATAAAATCTCTACTTAGTTTAATTATATTTTTTGAATTCGATTGCCTTTCTTCTTCTAACGTTTTTAAATAACTTAAAAAACGGAATATCCTATATATAATAAAAGAAACAATAATTGATATTGTTATAAATGCAATTTCATAATAAAAATCAGGATATGGAGAGTTAGATGAATCTATGAAAACGAATAAAAGGTAATAACAAGATACAGCGCAGTATAACCCTACACCTAAATTACCTATTCTTTTAATTTTTTTAATTCTATCATCAATATTTGGTATTAAATGCAATATCCAAAAAAAGAAAATAGAAGCACCAAACAAAACAAAATGAGTACCAAAGGAATATAAAAAACTTCTCATGGTAGAAAAACCAAAAATACCATCGGATGCTTTTTTAGAAAATTTTATATGCCAAAAAGGAGAAGAGCTAGAAATTAAAAGTAATAGTACCAAAAGGACTATTACTTTTATATTAATAGTATTATTTTTTTCCTTTATCTCTTGGGTTTTCAATTTCGTCTTTATCAATTTGAGCCGATTTATTTTCTATGTTAATTTCATTTTGTTTTAAAGCTTCAAGCTCTTCTGCACTATCTGTACAACTAGTTAACAATACAACGCTACTTATTACTACCATTAAAATTAATGCTACTTTTTTCATAATTACTCTGTTTAAAATTAATACTAGAGTAAATATAAGGCAGTAATTATAATTTAATTGTTGCTTATTAACTGATTAAAAAATATGCAAATACAAAGAATTAATAGAAATAAAATGAGGAGGTGTTATCTTATAAAAAGAAATATATAACATAATTGATTTTGTTTCGGGGGTTAATTCTAAATATTATTATAATATTTTAATAACGTTAAATATAAATAAATTCTTAATTATTTAAGAAAGTAGAAAAGAATATTTAATGTTTTTAAAATTTAGCTAACGAAGTAAACCATTGTTTACTGCAAAGACAGATTAAAGAAAGTTAAAAAAATAATTGATTAAAAATAATCGAATACATTTCGGTAAAAGAAAAATACTTCTTTAAAAGAAAATTGTTAATTATTAAAAATTGAATTATTATGACTTTAGATTTAAGTTTATTGGTAACTGTT
>CALISK010000174.1 GCA_938041625.1 uncultured Tenacibaculum sp.
AACTCGTATAATTTTTGTTTGATATAAAAATAACATTACAAAAAAGGTAATAATGGTTACTACAATTGCCTGAAAAGGTAAATTCGGAAAACGTTGATGTGCAATAGCGCTAATTCCGCCTAAGAAAAACCCTTTTGCTAAGGCATAAATAGGAAGTAGGTATTTTGCAGCACTATGTTTAAAAGAAATAAACAGACTACAAAAAATGGCTATAAACATTCCTATAGCAGTGTACCATTTAATTACCACACCAGAGAAAAAAAGATGCCAAGTATAAGAAGCTGTTAAAGCAACTAAGGAGAGCATGGCAAAAGACTTTACGATAATACCACCAATACTCATTTTCTTTTTAGAATAAATACGTTCTTTTTTCCAAAAATATCGGTTAAAAGCTGGGTTGGATGTTCGGAGACCAAAAACTGACATGTTTTGTAATTGATTGGTTTAGTGTTTGGACAAAATACGAAAAATAGGTGAGAGGTTGGGAAGGGGAGGAGTTAAGAAGTGTAGGAGTGGAGAAGTTAAGGAAGTGGGGCGTTAACAATTTTAGTAGTTAAGGAGTTAAGAAGGAGTGTTGAAATATTTATAACTCCTTAACTCCTTCTAACTCCACCACTCCTTAACTTCATTTTAACCGCTCTACTTCTTAACTCCTTATTAAGTTCCAACCCAAAAGAATTGATTAGTTTTGCAGCTTTAGAAAGCGAGAATATTTGAAGACAGAAAAAATCATATTAGGCATAGATCCAGGAACTTCTATCATGGGGTTTGGTATTATAAAGGTAATAGGGAAGAAGATGGAGTTTGTTCAAATGAATGAATTGATCTTAAAAAAATATGACGATCATTACTTAAAATTAAAACTCATTTTTGAAAGAACCATCGAGTTAATAGATACATATAAACCAGATGAAATTGCTTTAGAGGCTCCTTTTTTTGGTAAAAATGTACAGTCGATGTTAAAACTAGGTCGTGCACAAGGAGTTGCGATGGCTGCCGGATTATCACGTGAAATACCGGTAACAGAATATGCTCCACTAAAAATTAAAATGGCAATTACCGGTAGTGTAAAAGCGAGTAAAGAACAAGTAGCATTAATGTTAAAATCATTATTGAATTTAAAAACTTTGCCTAAAAATTTAGATGCAACAGATGGTTTAGCTGCTGCGGTATGTCATTTTTATAACTCAGGAAGAAAAGTAGGAGGAAAGAACTATACAGGTTGGGCAGCATTTGTAAAACAGAATCCGAAGAAGATAAAATGAGTATTTCAGAATTAGTATTTTATCTAAGAGCAATGTTTATTCTTTTGTTTCTTTCAGAACTAATTAAAACGAGATTTAGAAAAAAGAAAGATAAAATAATTTGGTTTTTTACAGCGATTATTTTTGGTTCGATAGGTTACTTTTTTTGGATTTCTTTTAAAAGAAAATTAGTAATGAAAAGAAATTTTAATCCTGATTTTAATTCTAAATTAGAATAAAGAAGAACAGATAATTGATCACTGTTAAAAGATAATTGAAAAAATGTCAGGAATATACATTCACATACCATTTTGTAAACAAGCATGTCACTATTGTGATTTTCATTTTTCTACTTCTTTAAAAAGAAAGGGAGAAATGATGGAAGCATTAGTGTCTGAAATAAATATTAGAAAAAATGAATTTCAGAAAGAAAAAGTAGCTACTATTTATTTTGGAGGAGGAACACCATCTGTACTAACAACTCAAGAAATTGAATTATTGATACAGACGGTTTATGAAAATTATGAAGTAATAGAAAATCCAGAAATAACTTTAGAAGCCAATCCAGATGATCTTTCTGAAGAAAAAATAATAGCTATAGCAAATTCTCCTGTAAATAGGCTAAGTATAGGAGTTCAATCTTTTTTTGAAGAGGATTTAAAATTAATGAATCGAGCACATAATGCAGAAGAAGCAAAAAATAGTTTGTCTGTAGCGACTCGCTATTTTGATAATATTTCGGTCGATTTAATCTACGGAATTCCAAATGCTTCTAATGAACAGTGGAGGAAAAATATAGAGATGGCTTTATCTTTTGGAATACCACACATTTCTAGTTATGCATTAACCGTTGAGCCTAAAACAGCTTTAGAAAGTTTTATAAAAAAAGGAATTATAGACAATGTAAATGATGAGGCTGCACAAGAACAATTTTTAATATTAGTAGATGAATTAGATGAGGCAGGGTTTATACATTATGAATTATCAAATTTTGGAAAGGAAGGTTTTTTTAGTAAAAATAACTCGGCATACTGGCAAGGGAAAAAATATATAGGAATTGGTCCATCTGCACATTCATTCAACGGAAAAGAAAGAAGTTGGAATGTAGCAAACAATACCAAGTATATAAAAGCGTTAAAAGAAGGAAAGTTGCCAAATGAAGTAGAAGCATTGTCAATTACAGATCGATATAATGAATATGTAATGACAGGTTTACGAACTGTTTGGGGAGTTTCATTAGAGAAAATACAACAAGATTTCGGAGAAAAATATGTAGCGTATTTAAAAATGCAATCCGATAAATATATAGTTCAAGATTTATTGTATATTGAAGATGAAACCTTAAGAACAACTAGAAAAGGAAAGTTTTTAACTGACGGAATCGCCTCCGATTTATTTAAATTAAATTTATCTTGATTGCAGAAATAAAGTACAAATCAAAAAAATATAAAATAGACTTATCGAAACCTTTAGATATTTCTATCCCCATAGATATTGCAAAGCAGAATGTAAATGCTTGGTACATTGATGACCCTAAGATATTTCCGGTTTCTGATGGTAATTGGACAGGAAGTGTAGCACAAGGTGCTGATGTGAATTTTAATAATATTCATTTTAATCCACATTCACACATTACACATACAGAATGTGTAGGCCATATTACAGAAAAAGCACATTCTGTAAATAAAAATTTGGATCAATTTTTCTTTTTAGCAGAAGTAATTACAGTAGTCCCAGAATATTTAGAAGGAGAGGCTTTTATTTCGAAAAAACAATTGCAATTTGCTTTGGGAAATAAGAAAAGAGATGCTGTTGTTATTAGAACATTACCTAATTTAGAAGAAAAAAAATCGAAAAGATATTCGAATACCAATCCAACATATTTATTAGAAGAAGGAGCCGTTTTTTTAAGAGAAAAAGGAATTAAACATTTGTTAATTGATTTACCTTCTGTAGATAAAGAAAAAGATGAAGGAAAGCTATTAGCACATAATGCTTTTTGGAACACACAAAATGAATTACGATTAGATGCAACTATTACAGAATTTATTTATGTAGGAAATACGATAGAAGACGGAACTTATTTTTTAAATTTAATGATTGCTCCATTTGAAAATGATGCTTCTCCAAGTAAGCCTATTTTGTATTGTTTGATTGAATAAATCATCCAGCAAAAATGGGAGTAATAAGTATTAGTTTGCCATTTTTAAATTCAAATTCACCGCCAATACTACTTTCTGATTCAGAAAAATAATCACTAGGATATTCAAAAGCATCATCCTGTTCCATTAAGCTAGAGTGTTCTTGTGGATCTGAAATAGTAATGAGAATAGAATTTCCATCAATATAAATTCCTTTAGAAGAAATAGAGTGACCATTATCAGTTTTAATACTGTATTTAGCTTTCCCTTTATGCCAAGACATATCATCTATATTAAAAGAATTTAAGATAGTACTTAAAGCATTTACAATTCCGCTATAATATGGATCCTCTTTCTTAGTAATGGTAGGATTAAATATTGATTTTATATAGGTATCATTATTTGTTTTAACAGCCTTCTTTAATTTTTTAAGTTCACCAATTAGGAGTTCTCTATTTTTTTTTATCTTCTTTTCTTTTTCTTTAAATAAAGCTATATTGTGTTTCTCAATAGTGTTTAAATGTATCTTTTTTATAGGTTTTTTATAATCATATTTGTACCACTCAAAATTGGAAAAATATTCTTCTAAGCGATAGTTCTTGAATTTGTAACCATGCCTTGCAAAGATTTCATTTCTTAATAATTCTAATTCAAATAATTTATGCTGTTTAATATCTGAAGGGTTATATTTTTGAGTGCTACATTGCGAGCAATTTTTTAATTTTTGAGCATTAATAGTTGTGTATGTAAAGAGGAATAGAATTAATAAAGGAAGATATTTCATAATGTAAAATATAAAGAAAAAAGATAATTAATAACTATCATAATAACCATGCACTAAAGGCATTCCTCCAGTATGAATAAATACAACAGTATCGTCTTTTGTTATTTTATTATTTTTTATATAATTAATTAAACCAGACATGGCTTTACTTGTGTAAACTGGACATAAAAAAACACCTTCTAATTTTGCTAGTAATTTTATAGATGCAATTCCTTCATTAGTAGGTATACCATATGCTTTTCCAACAAAATCAGTATTTATTTCATAACTTAATTTTGAAGTGTTTGGAAGTATTTCAGTTGTTAATTTTTCAACTACTTTTTTAATAGTTTCATCTTTATACAAAACACTAAATCCGATTACTTTAGTTTTAGTATTTGTAAACCCAGAAATTAAACCAGCCATTGTACCTCCACTGCCTAAAGGTGTCACTATGAAATCAGGGGTTTCATTCGCGATTTCTTTAAATTGTTTTTGTATTTCATTGGCACAATCAACATAACCTAAAGAACCTAATAAGTTAGATCCGTCAAAAGGAATGATGTATGGTTTTTTTCCTTCAGAAGTAAGCTTTTGCGCAATTTTATCCATTTCAATTTGAAAATCATCTTCACTTTCTATTGAAACAATATCAGCGTCCATCAATTTCATTAATAATGAATTTCCATTTTTGTTGAAATTATCATTTTGTTTAGGAATCATTTCTTTACAAACAACAATAGATTTCAGGTTTAATTGACAAGCAGCCCCTACTAAAGATCTCGCAGCATTAGATTGATAATGACCTGCAATAATTAAAGTATCACAATTTTTATTTATTGCATCTGCAATAATACGTTCGTATTTTCTTAGCTTATTTCCACCACCACCACGGCCACCTACATCATCTCGCTTTATATATATCTTAGGTCCTAATTCTTTAGATAAGTTTGGTAGAAATTCAAGAGGAGTTTCTCTTCTTAATAAGTTAACTTTCTCCATTTTTTTAATTATTACAAGGTTTTAAAACAGTAACTCTTTTAATAGAATTTATTAAGAACGAATTTAGAGTAATAAAAGAAAGGATAGTGTTAAAGTGATATTGATTTTTTATACAAAAACTTTATTTTTATTAGCATAACATTTAACATCTCTATTGAGATGTTAATCTTTGTCTAGCCAATTACTTTCTTTTAAAATTAAAAGGGATTTTTTCATTATTTCTGACAGATTTGTAACGTGCTTATTAAACAGACCTACATATAATATGTTCTTTTTAGGAACTGTAATATAAAATGCTTTAAAACCACCTTGAGATCCAGTGTGGTAAACAAAATTCACATCAAAAATATTTTCATTTTTATTCCTAATAAGACTTCTTTCTCCAGTAAACCAACTATATCCAATAGTAGGTTTTATAGTATCTGCCCAGTTTTTAGGATAATAAACAGTTCTAGATTCTTTAATTAAATCTTTACTTAGGAAAAGATTCTTTTTAAGAGCATCTTCATATTTTGCAAGATCTAAAACAGAACACCAAATACCTCCATTCCCTGCAGCAGCAAAAGTAGGAACCTCCCCATAATCAAACTCAATATATGTATTCTCTTTATTTTTAAAATAGCCATGTGCTACATCTGTTTTAGGATGTGGGCCATCAGTTATTTTACTTGTTTTCATTCCAGAAGGGGTGAAAATATTTTCTTTAATAAATTGTTGCCATTTTTGTTTGGCCAATTTTTCTATAATTAAAGCTAGGCCATTATAAGAAGGATTTGAGTATTGAAATTTTTCACCAGAGTTAAAATTTAAACTATCAGCTTGTTTTGTAGGTGCAAAATTAGCCGTGTCTTTTGCTGTAATATAAAATTCAATATTATCTCTAACGTTTCGTAAATCTGGTAAACCAGAGGTGTGAGATAAAAGATGTTTAATTTTGACTTGTTGAGCAATCTCTTTTTGTTTAAAGTCTTTAAAATATTTATAAATACTATCTTCTAATGAAAGCAATCCTTTTTCTTTCATTATTAAAATAGCATTAGAAACAAAAGTTTTAGAGATAGAACCTGTATTAAAAACGGTGTTTTCTGTTATTTTTTTTCCTGTTTTAAGATTTTCAACTCCTATGTTTTTTAAAAATACGATATCATCATTTTTTTTTAATAAGATAGAACAACCAGGTTCATTTTCTGAAAATTGACTAGAAAATAAACTATCTAATTTAGTGGTAACCTCATTAGAATTGTTTTTTTTCATTTTTTTAGAACAAGAAACACTTATTAGAATTAAAACTAAAGGAATTATTTTTTTTACAAAGTTCATTTTTAGATTGTTTGGTTTGGCAAAGCCAAAATAACTAAAAATTATTTTAATGATAAGTTTAGAAAAATAAAAGAAAATTTTTTATACAAAAACATCATTTTCATTAGCATAACATTTAAATTCGATAGGGTTGTTACTAAAATCTAAAATAAACATAGTTTGTTGCTCTCCTTTTTTACCCTTGTACCTTGTTTGTGGTTCAATAATAAAATGAATATTGTTTGCTTGTAATTTTTCTTTTGTGGTATTAAAATCAGAGGTGCTTAAAAGACACCCGAAATGAGGAATAGGAACTTTTAAATTGTCAACTTTTCCACAATAATCTAAAGGAGGAATGTTTTCAGAAACATGCGCAGAAAGTTGATGCCCAAAGAAATTGAAATCTACCCAATCATCAGTTTGTCTTCCCAATTCACAACCTAATATATTATGATAAAAAGAAACAGTACTTTTTATATCTTTTACTTTAAAAGCATAATGAAATTTTGAACTCATAGTTTAATATCCTTTGGTTAATGATACGGTGTGTAGTAATTCTTTATTTTGTGTAAATAAGGTATAGTTTTTAGTAATTTGATGAATGGCACTATCAATATTCGTTAAACTAGCTATATGTGGTGTAATTTGAATTTTAGGATGTACCCAAAACGGATGCTCTTTGGGTAAAGGTTCTTTTACAAAAACATCCAGTAAAGCGCCAGAAAGAATAGATGAATTCAAAAGTTCAATTAAATCATCTTCTACAATATGTTCACCTCTACCAACATTAATTAAAAAAGGGCTAGAAGTTAATGTACCTAATGTCTTTTTATTTAAAATACCAGAAGTTTCTTTTGTTAAAGGAAGTAAATTTATTAAAAAATCGCTGTCTTGTATTGCAGTAACAAGGTTTTCATTTCCTGTAAAAGAAACAACGTTTTCTATCTTTTTTTCAGAAGCACTCCAACCTTTTACTGTAAAACCTAAAAGTGCAAATTTTTTAGCTACATGGCTCCCAATTTTACCTAGACCCAAAATTGTGATAGTTGTATTTGCTATGGATTTATAATTATGTTGCTCCCAGGATTTTGTAAGCTGTTGTAAATTGTAAATAGTACTGTTTTTAAGTTGGTTTAGAACAATAGTTAATAAAAACTCCCACATATCATTAGATAGTTTATTATCTACAATTCTGGATATAATATATTGTTTGTGTAGAGTTTGTGTATTTGTAATGTGATCTATTGAAGCACCAACAGATTGTATCACTTTAATATTCGGAAATTGTTCAAAAATTTCTTTTTGAGGTTTCCAACAAATAATAAAATCTACTTTGTTTTTATCTTGAACATCTGGAAAAATCTCAATAGAAATATTTGGTAGCTTTTTTTCTAAAGCTTCTTTCCAAGGAATTGGGTTTTTGTTTTCAAAAATTAATAAAACACTCATAGTTATTTGTTTTAAACAAAGATAAAAGGTGTTTTAAGTATTTTTAATATAAAATAAATGGTTATTTTTATAATAACCATTGAAACAATTGTTTTTTGATTAATTTAGAGTGTAATCAACTAAAGGTGTTTAAATGGCCATTTCATTTTTAAAAACAAGGTTGCGTATTTTTCTTTGGTTTTTATGTTCTTCTTTAGGTATGGGGATATATGTTTCTTTTATTACAGGATAGTCTTCTCCATTAATTATTTCCTCTTTAAAATAGAGGTGTTTTTGATCTAGCTTCTTTTCAATAGAAAAAGAAGTTCTAATATTTTCTTTGTTTCCCTTAAAAGGTTTTAGTAAATAGTAATTACTTTTAATAATAATACATTCTTTATAAAAATGAATTTCACGCATAGTTTCATGAAGACTATCTCGCAATGGTTTTATGGTATACATGTAGTATGAGATAGCTATTAGAATAGTGCCACTAAGGCATAATAAGAAAAAAGCGAATAATACATCTTCTTTAGGATATATAATGCCTGAAATGTAGAAGATAATGGTTACAAAAAGTAGTACTGAAACGTATTTTATAGTTCTTGTTTTTTTATTTTTAATCAAAGTATTTATAAAAGGAATCCATTCTTCTTCACTATACTTAAATATTAAATAGCTTTCATATTGTTTATTTTTTACATCTCTTTTTAAAGCAATAAATCCACTTTCAAATAAACTTTTAATTATATAAATAAAAGGAACCCCCAATATAATTACTAATGGAAAGTAAGCAAAAGATAACTTTTTCATTGTTATAGCCATATTAATTAATGCTAAAGAGCCTAATAAAAATATAGTAATACATATATAAATGAAAATTTCAAAAATACCAGTTCGATAATTAGAGCTCATTTATTCTTCTAAAATAGTTTTTATAATGCCACCAAACATTTGTATTCCTGTAGAAATAATTTCATTAGGGAAATCAAAAGAAGGATTGTGTAAAGGAGGTGTTTGTAAACCAGAACCTAAACCAAACATACCTGTTTTATATTCTTTAGAAAACCAGCCAAAATCTTCGCCAAATTTAAAGGGATAAGGTCTTTCTAGTATTTTAAAACTATGTGATTTAGCAGTTTCTTTAATAATTGCATTACAAGTTGTGTCATTTTCACTAGCAGGAAAATGTTCTAACCATGTAAGGCTAAAAGAAAGTTTATTTTCAATACTTATATTTTTTATAATCTCTTTAATATTTTCTTTTAAGATTTGCATGTTTTTACTATTCCAAGTTCTAATAGTGTAGTGCAATTCACCAAGAGCAGGAGAAATACCATATGCTTTTTCTCCCATTTTTAAATGAACTGGAGTTAAAACTGAAAATTTTTCATTTAATGGATCACTTATAGTAAGTGTATTTAGTTGCTGTATTATTTTAGAAATAGAGATAGAAGGATTTATACCGTTTTCTGGTTCTGCAGCATGAGATTCTATTCCTTCTAGGTTTATAATTAAGCTTTCTACTTCAGCAGAAAACCCTTTATTCATAGTTATAACGGTATGTAAATCTACACCAGGAATATTATGTAGCGCAAAAAGATAATCCACTTTTAAGGCTTTAAATTTAGGGTGTTTTAAAACTTCATAGGCTCCTTTTCCTGTTTCTTCAGCAGATTGAAAAAGAAGTACTACCGTACCTGTTTTAAATTCTTGTTTTTGTAGCCAAAAAATTAAACCACTTACAATAGCCATATGTCCATCATGCCCGCATTTATGAGAAATTCCTTTGTTTAAAGATTTGTATTCAAAATCATTTTTTTCTTCAATAGGTAACGCATCTAACTCACATCGAATGGCAATCGTATTTCCTGTTGTACTATATTGATAAACAATGGCAAAGCTAGGTCCGCCAATAGCTTCTATAACTTCACCAGGGTACTCCTTTTGAATAAAATTTTGAACACGTTTTGCGGTATTCATCTCAACACCTGATAGTTCAGGGTATCTGTGTAATTCTTCTCGCAATGTGATAATTTCAGTATTCATTTTTATTCAATTTATAAGTAGGTTTAAAGATACTGTTTTCTGTTTTTTAGAGTAATTACCTATATCCGTATATCTTTAAACCTTCTTCTAAAATTTCATATTTATATTTCTTTCCTGTTAAAAATTCTTTTTCCAATAATTGAATAGGTTGAATTCTAATTTTAGAAGACAAAATTTCCTCACGATTTTTTCTTGTATACGTTATTTTTAAGGGAATAAAAATCCATTCTATTTCACGTAATTCAAAAGTACCCCAATACTCTTCAAGTGACTGCTTATTTATAATAGAATGAAGCGTGTTATATATATTGAATTTTTTTTCTTCTTTAACTAATAAAAACTTCACTTTCGATATATATGTGTATTCTAAATTATTTATTAAAGAGAAAAGAGAGGTCCATTTAGAGGTACTCATAAAACTAGTTTTGGTACTAATTTCTTTTTCTAGTTTTGCAACATATTTAGAATTCATATATGATTATTTATTTCGTGTATTCAAATACTTTTCAGGAAATAAAATACGAGGAGTCTTTATATACTCAGGATCGTAAAAGAAGGAAGATTGAGTAGTAGAAATACTAATTATTTTATAAGTTCTTTCATAGTGAAATAATTCAGGATATATTTCTAATGAATATTTAGTGTCAGTTTTATTATTAATGACATACTTTCTTCCGTCTCTAGCAACATAATATGGTAATTTATTAGAAAAACCAACTTTATGTAAATCTAAGTCCCAAGAATTATCCCAAACACTTTCACAACTAGAGCATACTGTATTGGCAGTTTCTGTTTGATAGATTGCAGGTAGTTTTTTTTCAATTTCATTGGTTAGTAAATCATAATACCCTGTTTTTTCTGGGGCTTTTTCTTTTTGAATTTGTTTTAAATTATGATTGTAAAACACATAATTGTTTTCTTGTTTAACTACAAAGCCTATAACTTTACTTTTTTTGTTTTCTATAAAATCAATTTCATGGTTTTTAAATTCATGAGAAATTAAAGGAGTTAAATTTTTGTCATTTTTAAGAATAAGAACTTTGTTGTTATTTAAGTATCCTTTTATTAAAACATCCGTTTTTTTATTTACATTGTTATATAATTGCGTTATATCAAGGCGAGTATATTTGTTAGTTAATGTAATCGTTTCTTTTTTTTCAAAATTGACTAAATATGATTTTTTATCATTTGAAAATAAATGATAATTATCTTTCTTAATAGCTATGGTAGCTATATATTTTCCCAATGCTTTTTGTTTTTCTCCTGTTTGTAAATTATACAAATATTTACCATCAAACTCTGCGTATAAAAAATCATGAAAAATGTTTACCGATTTATAAATTGGTTTTACAATTTCATTAGCAAGAGAATCTACAACTCCCCATTTATATTGATATTCAAAAGGAACTATTTTTCTATATTTTTGAGCTTGTATGTTTATAGCATAAATAGCAATGAATAAGATAAAAGTTTTTTTCATTTTTTAAACGTTTAATTTAAGGGTGATAATTTTATAAATATTAAGTTATGATTTTAAACTATATAGCTTGTTTTATTTTGCTATAAATTTTTCCTTTCCAAAAGAGTTTTTCTTTAGGTTTTAAAGTGTTTTTAAATTGAAAATCAAATATTGCTTTTACAATTCCTTTTTTAAATAATGTTTTGTCTATTTTAATTGTGCCTGTTTTTAAAGGGAAAATATGCTTGCCTAAATCTCTAATACTATTAAAATCTACCCAAGCAGCACAAGATTCATTTTTTAATTCTATAACTAAATAACTGTGTGTTGAAACATTATTAAAAGACTCTCCTCTTATAACTCCACTCTTTAGTTTATTAAATTCTATAAATTGAGTGCCTGAATACTCATACATTCTATTCTTAGATTTTAGAGAATGAAATATATGAGTTGTATCTATAATTTTATAAAAAGATTTTAACGAATCTTTATAAATTTTGCCACGGGCATCCTTCATGTGATTAATTTCATTAGGACAGCTGCCATCGCAACTTAATTGCCCAAAACTATTTTTATAAATGAATTCTGGATAACTCCATTTTTCTTTAAAAGAAAAATCCCCTTCTAGATTCTTAACCCATTCAATTTTAATAACAGGAGAGCCTGTTTTTTCAATAGAAATGAAAGAAGTTCCTATGAAGAGAATAGATGTTATTATTATAAATTTAATTTTCATTTAGAAACACTATTTTATTTTTTCTCCTTTGTGGTTAAACTTTCCTTTATTACGGGTAATGTATTTAGCTTTTTTAGCATCATGCTTACTTGTGTAACTATATACATATTCAGGAAATGTAAAGATTATTTTATTTTGATTGTTAATTAAGGCTGTTTTATACTTCCCTTTTTTATCAGTATAATTAACCATGGCAGAGCCTCCAATAAAATGATTAGCAGAGTCATAGATTGTAGGAATTACTAATGCCCCTTTTGTATTAATAAAACCATAGTTCCCAGATATTTTATCTTTAACAATGGCTAACCCGTTAGAAAAGGATTTTACTTTTTCATAAGCAGTTAAATCGAAATTTTGTTCTTGCCCGTTTTTATTAATAAACGCGTATTCGTAATCACTTTTAGTTCGATCTTTCTTTTTATCAACAAGTAGTAAATTGTCTTTTCCAAAAACAGCATTGTCTGGCGGATAATTGTAAAGTGTTTTATTTATTTTTTCACCATTTTTATTATATACAGCAGTATAAGTATAGTAATATTTTTTTACGCCTTTAATAACAGAAGAAACATAACCAAGTCCTTTTGGTTTCTCAGGAATTTCTTTATTGTATTTTACAATTATTAAGTCGTCATTAAAAATAACTTCATAAAAAGTATCTTCAATTATTTTTTTATGATCAGAAAAACGAAATATCTCATAAGAATTGTTTCTACTGTCAATTTTTTTTTCTGATAAATAGAATTTGGAATCAACCTCTAAATCTCTTTCAATAGGAGATAAAATTATTTTTTGCGTTTTTAAATCAATTAAACCTACTTCCGTATTATAATCCCCATATATTTTTAAATAACGATCATTATAAATTCTTTTCATAGGAATACGGTAGTTTACAGGTATCAATTTTTTTTTCTCTTTATTAAAAACATGTAGTTTTCTATCAGAGTCAGAATCGATATAAAAGTAATTAGGAATAAAATATTTACTAATTCGTTCATAATTGGGAGAAACCACCCATTTTCCCTCTGTATTAATAAGCCCGTCTTTGTCATTTTTTGTAGCAATAGTTACTCCATTTATATAGGAAGTAGTATTTAATACTGTGATTGACTCTTCTTTGTTAACAATAACAGGATTAGTGTAAATATGAATAGCAGTTACTTTACCTGCATATGTATTATAATATATTTTTTTAGAAGCTTTTTTAGATGAGTTGTTTTTAGTTGGTTGGTTTTTATATAAATAATCTATTAGTTTATCTTTAGAAGTAATCTTTTTAGTGTTTATTTTTTCAACTATAGTAGTAATCATGTTCACTACTTCAGATAGATATAGCTCTTGAGGTTTTGTATTAGATGAAGAGGTAAAACTACTTTTTTTCCAAAGTGCTTTACCAGTACTATCTATTGCTTCTATATATATAATCTTTTCAGCAAGTAAAGAATCTACTTTAAATTCTATTTTATCGTCTACTATAGAGGAAAGAATGATTTTCTTTTGCTTTGCGGTTTTTTGTTTCTTGTTTAGTGTAATCTTATCAATTTTTTTGAGGTATTGATATTTAAATAAAAGAGAAACACTATCTATTTTTTTTAAGTTAGTACTATAAAACTCTTGAAAGTAATCTTCATAAGGTCTTGTTTTTAATCTTTTTCCATTTTTAGAATACACAGTTTTTAAAGATAGTTTAGGCTTTTCTAAATTAAATTCACTGTATGAATTAGGGTAGTCTCTTAAATTATAAGGTTCTTTAATACTAACAAAGGAAGTATCATTGTTAATTTTTTGGTGTAAGCTAACTTCCTTTAAATGATGATTGAAATAATTTAAAAAAATATCTAAAGAAGAATCGGCAGAGAAATTATTGATATATTTTGTGCCTACTTCTTTAGCTGGCCCACCAGATATTCTTAAAGAAGACAAAGACTGCATTTGTATAATTTGCGACTTAGTTTTGGTAAGTTCGTTTTTTATTTCAAGAATACTTTTGTTAGTAAATGATTTAGCAATAGACTCTCTTGTATTTTGAGAATATGCATTACTAAAAATAACAGAAAAAAGTATAAAAATAAAAAAAGATTGAATGTTTGCTGTTGATGAAATATTGGTTTTTGAATTTATGATTCTCATTTTTTTAAATAAAACTATTTATTCTACATAATCTTTAGTGTAGTAACTTGTATCTCCCCAATCTTCTTTTTCTTTTTTATCTTGGTATACAAAATCTTTATAGCTAAAAGGTTTGCTTTTATTTTCTTCTTTGTTTTTCGCAAACAAATAATCTCCATAATATTGAAAGCCTCCTACTATTCTGTATTGATAGAGATTTTCATTTTTTATGTTTACCACATACAAATTACTAGATACGAAAGGAATGTTATTATACTTGCCTGTATGGTTTGTTTCAAAGAAATATGCAGCACCATCTTTTTCCCATATTTGATAACTGAATTTTTCATTTTTATAATGAAAATCTGCTTTTCCGAATTTTCTTATTAATAAGTTTTCAAACTTTAATGTTTGCTGTTTTGTGCGAATCTTAATTTCATATTTATCTATTTTTTTTGTTTCTATATTTTCACAAAAAGAAACATAATTAGTCATGAAAAAAGATTTTTTATTATTGTTAATAGTACCAGAAAGAGATAAACCATCAAAATACATTACTTCAGAATCTTTTGATTCATAAAGAATATATCCATTAAAAAAGGTGTCTTCTTTAAATTTTATATTATTAGGTAAACTATCTTTCGATATAGGAAAAGTTAAGTTAGCCAAGTTGAAATTTTGTTTTTTACAAGAAGACAAAAAAACAATAAAGCATATTAAAAGATATTTCATGAAAGTATTTTTAGTCATTCTGATTTTTTTTAGGAAGTGTTTCTTTATATAGTTCAAAACCTCCATGATGTAATAAGACACCAAAAATTCCTGAATTAGAAAAAAAACTTTCTCCATTAGTAGTTACGGTTGTTTTAGGTGTGGTTTTACAAATAAAAAGGCGGCCTCCATCTAAACATTCCATTTTCCCTTTTTTATGTAATTCTGTCCAACCAAATTGCTCATATTCATCTTTTTCTTTAGTAAATGAAAAAGAACGTAATACTTTTCCTCCATTCTCTTTTTTAGAAATTGTTTTAATTAACCATTGATCTGGAATAGATAAATTAGAAGAAGAATTCTCATTTTGCTCAAGAATGATTTTTTGAATTTTAATGTACTGTTCAGATGTTTTTTTTTCTAGCTGTTTATCTAAGAGCTCTAAACGATATGTGCCACTCCATAAATCGATGTTTTTTTTATTTTGAGCAGTTATAACAGCACATATAGTCACTAAGAATAATAAGATAATATTTTTCATAAAATAGTGTTATATGTTTTATAGATACTTTTAATTAGAGATTATCTTAGTTAAATAATTTAAAATTTTTTCTTTAAGGTATTTGGAATCATCTCCATATGAAGAAAGAGATTTTAGTAGTAATTCTGTTTTTTTATCCCACTTATTAGTTTTTTTTAAAAATAATTCTAAAAATTGATCGTGTTTGTAACGCGAGTATTCATCGATTTTAATTTGAATCAATTTTATTTTATATAAATTAAGAGTTTCTTTAGGGTAGAATTTAAAAAGTAATTTAGTTAATTCAATATCATCATAATAATTGTTAAACAAATAATTTTTTAGTTGTTTTTTTTGCTGTTCAGTGAATTTTAAATCTAGCTCATAATATGAACTAAAAGCTGAGTTTGGAGATAGAATATTTTCAAAGAAAATAAAACCTTCACTTATAAGGTTGTTGTTAAGGTTAGATATATATTTATCTATATATTGTTGACCTCTTTTTTTTCTATGATTAATTTTTGTAGTGCTTTCTATCCATTTAGCAAAGTTTTCTATTTTGTGTATTTTATAATTTGCAATATTTTTTAGACAAATAACTTCAATGAAATTTTCACGTTTTTTTGTAAATATTAAAGTTCTTTTAGGTGCCATGTTATCTTCTATTTCTGGAACAGGCACAATGTTTTCATCATGTGAAAAAAAAGCATTATTGGTATTTGTTTTGATAAGAAATGGTTGTTTAGGAAATCCTTTTTGATCGTTTTTAATATATGATATTACTTCTATACTATCTAAAATTCTCATTTTTTCATAGTCAGATATTGCAATTTCTTTTTTAGGTAAAAAAGGAGGTTTTTCTTTAATTACAGCAACAATATCAGAATTTAATAATAATTCTCTTAATGATAGTTCTTGACTGAAACTATAAAAAGAAACAGAAAATAAAAGAAAAAAAAGGAAGTGTTTTTTTATCATTTCTAATAGTTGTATAAATAACGATTCATGTTAAAGTAAAGATGGTTTTAAGAAACCATCTTTACTTTACTAGCCTTTAAATTCGGATATTTTTCACTTAACTTATTAAAGAAATTATCCGCTATAATATTTGCCGTTAAAGCATTTTTTGTATAATCACTTGTACCCATTGTGTATGGTAACACAATTTTATCATGTGCTTGAATTGTGATAGGTTGCCCATCTACAGTAAGCGTAATAGCAAAAACATTTACCATTGCATCTTCATTATTCAATTTAGTGCTTAAAAAATCAGAAACACCGCTAGCTAAATCAGCTCCTTTTTTCGACCCTGTAAATTCTATTTTGGCATTTATAAGTTGATCTTTTGTAAATGTAATATGTGTTTCTAAATCACCGTCAACATTAGCAGATACAAAATGTAAATTATCATTACTAAGTACTAAATGTGCACTAGTATCTACTCTGTTATATTTTGCTTTTACGCCTACAGCCCTCCAAGCAATACTTTTAGCAGCATCTACGGCTGCGTTTTTAGCTTTGTTTTTTAAAGAAACAGCAATACTAGCATCTGTAAAAGAATCTACAGGTTCTTCTTTCATCCATTTTTTTAAATAAGGTAATTGAGAGTTAACAATTTCAGAAGTATGAGTTTCTATATTGTTTTTTACAGCTTCTTTGTCAAAATCAGCCGTTACTGCGTTTGCTTTGTTCATGGTGAATTTGTAATAGATAAAAGACCCCACACACATGACTCCAAAAATTAAAATTGTTTGTAATGTCATAATTTAGTTTTATAAGTTTAAGTTAATAATAAGTACAATTTACATTATTTGTATTGATGCTTTTTTCTATTCTTTTTTCTGAAAAATAAAATGCCTCCTATTAATAATCCGATAGGTAATAAATATCCAATTACTTCTCCAACTGCAAACCCAACTTTATAAGCAGAACTATCTTCTGTTTCCTTTGTTTTAGTTATTTCTTTATTTGTTAAAACAATAGAATTAAAAAATTTAGTTTTATTCTCTAATGTTGAATTTTCGTTTTTCTTGTCAACCCAAAATTCATAACTAATTAAAGTATTGTTTGTAATAAGAATACGTTTATGTCTCAAATTTGGTAATTGAGGATTTGAATTTGATTCGTATACCATTTCATACCCTAAAAGACCATTGATATTAAATTCTTTTTGTGATATCATTTTACCTTTAGATGATTTTAAAGTTCCTTTCATGATACCTTGATAGAATTTAGGTAATCCTGAAGTAGTTATTTTTTTACTACCTAAATTAACAAGCATTACATAATATGTTTCATGATCAAAAGATAGAGAATAATTGATTCGTTTAATACCTTCATCAGAAGCAACTTTTTTAGGTGCTTTAGGAAAAGAAATTGAAGAGAAATCATTCAATTTAATTTTTGACCATTCTTGACTAAAAGAAAAATGAACAGTTAGTAGTAATACAATAAAATATTTCATATTGGTAATGAGTTGTTTGTCTTGTTTATAGCTACAAAAGTAAATAAGAAATAAAGGACTCTATAATACTTTTTTATATGTGCTTATTTTAAATCTTTATTTGTCATGTTTTTAAGTAAATTTGATTTTAAGGTATAATTGTATTTATAAAATCTTAATTTCGTAATTATGGAATTATTATTTTTAGGTTTAGCTTTTGGAGCTGTAGTCTCTTTTTTTGTTTTTCAAAAATTCACGAAGTTTAAAACAAAAAGCTTAGCACAAAGTCAATCAGTTATTCTATTAGATAAGATTAAGAAAGTAACTAAACTAATAACTGTAGAAGGTGATTTTTCAGAGATTTATCATCATGAAGATACACAAGAGAAGTTTTTAGGACTTATATCAAGTAAAAAGAAAGCAATTATTATAATAAATGCAAAAACACATATTGGTTTCGATTTTAGGAAAATGAAGATGGAAGCAGATTCTAAAAAGAAAACAATTACACTATCACAATTTCCGCAACCAGAAGTTTTATCAATAGAACCAAACATTCGGTTTTATGATATTCAAGATGGGTTTTTAAATAAATTTAGTTCAGAAGATCTAACCAAAGTCAATCAAGCAGCTAAAGAACACGTACTACAAAAAATACCAGAAAGTAACTTAATGCAAACAGCAAGTAGTGAAGCTTTAGAAGCTATTATTCTAATGCAGAGTTTAGTAGAAACAATAGGATGGAAGTTAGATTATTCTTCGTTAGAATTGCCAGAAGGAAACACGAAATTGATAGAAGAATGATTGTTATTTCTAAAGACAAATCAAAATTAGATAGTAACCTCATTCATTCTTTTATAACAAATTCTTATTGGGGAAGAGGTAGAACCATAAAAGAGGTTGAAAAAACAATTGAAAGCTGCCTTTGTTTTGGAGTTTATAAAAATGAAACTCAAATAGGTTTTGCTAGAGTTGTTACAGATTATGTAGTGTTTGCTTATGTAATGGATGTTTTCATTTTACCAGAATACAGAGGAAAAGGATATTCAAAAAAATTAATGGAACAAGTTACTAAGGATGAAGAATTAAAAGTATGTAAAACATTGATGCTTAAAACTTCTGATGCGCATAATTTGTATAAAAAATGTGGGTTTACTGAATTAAGCACTCCAGAAAAAGTAATGGAAAAAATTATAAAATAACCATGCATATAGAACAACTTCGCGAATATTGTATTCAAAAAAAAGGAGTAACAGAAGAGTTTCCATTTGATGAAACAACATTGGTTTTTAAAGTAATGGGAAAAATGTTTGCTTTAGTAGGGTTGAATAAATGGGAGAATGGAGAAACTAAAATAAATTTAAAATGTGATCCTAATTGGGCAGAAGAGCTAAGAGGAGAATACGAGAGTATTAATGCAGGATGGCATATGAATAAAAAACATTGGAATACGGTAACATTTAATAATGATGTATTAGATAAATTTGCTTTTGAATTAATAGATCACTCTTATGATTTGGTGGTAAAAGGATTGACTAAAAAATTGAAAGAAGAATTAAAACAACTCTAATTTTTTCTATATTTAGAAGGCGTTGTACTTTTTATCTCCATGAATTTTCTATTAAAATTAGATAAATTACTAAAACCACATTGATAAGCAATTTCACTAACTGTAATTTCCTTATTCTCTTTTAATAGTTTACATGCGTTTTCTATTTTTAATTCATTTAAAAATGTAAAATAAGTTTTGTTTGTTCGTTGTTTAAAATATCTGCAAAAAGCATTCGGAGTCATATTTGCTTTATTAGCAATCTCAATTAAATTAATATTATTACTAAAGTTATCAATAGTATAGTTAATAACGGTTTGCATACGCTTACCATGATTAATACTA
The DNA here is from genome assembly GCA_938041625.1 of uncultured Tenacibaculum sp. Taxonomy (GTDB): domain Bacteria; phylum Bacteroidota; class Bacteroidia; order Flavobacteriales; family Flavobacteriaceae; genus Polaribacter. The sequence continues at coordinate 19,796 of CALISK010000174.1, forward strand.
TATTTTTTAGGATATACAAAGTCTGTTAAAATTTTAGTTTCTGTTTTTGTAAATAATTTTAAAATTTTAAATAAACCAATAAAACGTTCTAGATAAGTTGCTTTTCTTAGGTTTAAAAATTCTAATTTTAAAAGTTCTTTGTTATTAATTATTTTAAAACCATTTAGAGATTTTTTAAAAAAGACTTGTAACTCTTTAAAATCATCTAGAGAGAAAAATTCTTTTCCAAAAGATTTTTCAGTAAAAAATAATGAAATCATGAAAGATTTTTTATGATCATTAAAATCACTTTTAAATACATGAGGAATATTACTTCCAATAATTATAATATCATTAGAGATGTAATTTGTAATGGTATCACCAATAATTAAAGTCCCTTTACCTTCAATGATAATAGAAATTTGAATTTCATTATGTTGATGAAATGTATCATAGAAATAGTTTTCTATATCTTCTTGATAAACCAGTCCTAAATTTTGAGTTTTTGGTATTTGAAAAGGTAAAGCTTTCACTATTTTAATTTCTGCTTAGAATATAAATATATGCATATAATATTTAAATAAAACAGAAAGTAAAATATAAAGGGTAATATAGTATTAGATCTAGGTAGTTATTAAGATGTTAAAATTGATAGTCAAATATATTTTTGTAAAAAATATATATCAATATGAGTATACAATGGAAAGGTGTAATGCCTGCAGTAACAACAAAGTTTACGAATGATGATGAGTTAGATTTAAAAACATTTGAACTTAATATTAATGCTCAATTAGAAGCTGGGGTGCATGGAATTGTTTTAGGAGGAACTCTTGGGGAAGCGAGCACATTAAAAAATAAAGAGAAAAGAATATTAACAAAAACGACAGTAAGTATTGTTAAAGAAAAGGTTCCTGTATTAATAAATATAGCAGAGCAAACAACAAAATCGGCCATAGAATTAGCTCAAAAAGCAGAGGATTACGGAGCAAAAGGACTAATGATGTTACCTCCAATGAGATATAAAGCTGATGGTAGAGAAACTGTTGAGTTTTTTAAAGCTGTAGCGAACAATACTTCATTACCTATTATGGTATACAATAACCCTGTTGATTATGGAATTGAAGTTACATTATCAATGTTTGATGAATTGTTAAAATGTGATAATATTCAAGTAGTAAAAGAATCTACAAGAGACATTTCTAATGTTACTAGAATAAAAAATCAATTTGGAGATCGATTAAAGATAATGACAGGAGTAGATACATTAGCTTTAGAAAGTTTACTGATGGGAGCAGACGGTTGGGTTGCAGGTTTGGTATGCGCCTTTCCTAAAGAAACAGTGGCTATTTATGAATTACAAAAAGCAGGTAGAATTAAAGAAGCTTTAGAAATTTATAGATGGTTTTTACCATTGTTAGAACTAGATATAAACTCTAAATTAGTACAAAACATTAAACTAGCAGAAGTAGCTACTGGTATAGGAACAGAAAATGTTCGAGCTCCACGTTTACCATTAATAGGAGAGGAAAGAACTCGTGTGTTAGAGGTTATAAGTACAGGGTTAAAAAATAGACCTGTATTACCAGAATATAAAGTTGCAAGTATATAAAAATCTATAAAAAATGATTACAGGAAAAAATTATATAGGAAATCAATTACAAGCAAAAGGGAATAAAGTTTATAAGACATTTAATCCGCAATTAAATAAAGAAAACACTTCTGTTTTTGTAGAATCTTCAGAAGAAGAAATTAATGAAGCTGTTTCATTAGCATCAAATGCTTTTAAAAAATTTAGAATTGCTTCAGGAAAACAAAAAGCAGAATTTTTAAATGCCATTGCAGATGAAATTTTAAATTTAGACGATGCGTTAATTAAAACATACTGTTCAGAAACAGGATTGCCAGAAGGTAGAGCAAAAGGAGAAAGAGGAAGAACAATATTTCAGTTAAGAACATTTGCTGAATTAGTAAAAGAAGGCTCTTGGGTAAATGCAACTATTGATACCTCGATTTCAGATAGAGACCCAGCTCCAAAACCAGATATTCGTAGAATGAATATTCCTCTTGGACCTGTGGTTATTTTCGGAGCAAGTAATTTTCCTTTAGCATATTCAACAGGAGGAGGAGATACTGCAGCAGCTTTAGCTGCTGGTTGTCCGGTAATAATGAAATCACATCCCATGCATGCTGGTACAGGAGAATTGGTGGCCTCTGCTATCATAAAAGCGGCGGAAAAAACAGGAATGCCAAATGGGGTTTTTTCAAATTTAAATTCAAGCGGAATAGAAGTAGGTCAACAATTAGTTTCTCATTCAGAAGTAAAAGCAGTCGGGTTTACAGGAAGTATTCGTGGAGGAAGAGCTTTATTAGATTTAGCAGCAAAAAGGAAAGAACCTATACCAGTTTTTGCAGAAATGGGAAGTATTAATCCTGTAATTGTACTACCAAAGGCATTAGAAAATAGAGGAGAGGAATTAGCTAAAACATACGCAGGTTCTATAACATTAGGAACAGGACAATTTTGTACAAACCCAGGTTTGATTTTAGGAATAAAAGGAGATACTCTAGATAGTTTTGTAAATGTACTAGGAACAAATATTGTTAAAGTAAGTCCATCATGTATGTTACACCCTAATATTTTAAAAGCTTATGAAGCTAATAAAAGTAGTATAACTCAAGAAGAAGGATTAAGAGTTGTAGGTGCTTATAAGGGTGAAATTCAGCCAAATTATGCACAACAAGTTGTAACAGAAGTTGAAGGAAAAACATTTTTAGAAAACTCAAATTTACATCAAGAGGTATTTGGTCCATTTTCAATGATAGTAAAATGTGAAAATAAAATTGAATTAGAACAAATAATATCACAATTAGAAGGACAACTAACAGGAACGATAATCTCAGATGAAGATGAGGTTAGCGCGTATCTAGAAATTGTAGCAGCTCTTCAAAATAGAGTAGGTAGGGTTATTTTTAATGGGGTTCCAACAGGAGTAGAAGTTTGTCCTTCTATGGTTCATGGAGGTCCATATCCAGCTTCTACAGATAGTCGTTTTTCTGCAGTTGGTATTCATTCTATAGCACGTTGGGTTCGTCCTTTCAGTTATCAAAATTGGCCAAATGAATTATTACCAGAGGAGTTAAAAAATGAAAATCCTTTAGGTATTTCTAGAGTAGTAGATAATAAAGAAACTAGAACGGCACTATAATCATGAAAAGTACTTTTGTTTGTATAGATGTACATACTTGTGGTAATCCGGTAAGAGTAATAAAAAATGGAGGGCCAAAACTTATTGGAAAAACAATGAGTGAAAAAAGGCATCATTTTTTAAAAGAGTATGATTGGATTCGTAAAGGATTAATGTTTGAGCCCAGAGGCCATGATATGATGAGTGGTAGTATTTTATACCCACCTCAGAATCCTGAAAATGATTTTGGAATTTTATTTATAGAAACTTCTGGTTGTTTACCAATGTGTGGTCATGGTACTATAGGAACAATAACAGTGGCTATTGAAGAAGGTTTAATAATTCCGAAAACTCAAGGGAAAATAAGAATGGAAGCACCTGCGGGTTTGGTTGATATTGATTATGAACAAATTGAAGGAAAAGTTAATTGGGTTCGTTTAAAAAATGTAAAAAGTTACTTAGCTGCAGAAAAATTAACTGTTGAATGCCCAGAGTTAGGTGAAATTATTTTTGATGTTTCTTATGGAGGAAATTATTATGCGATTGTTGATCCGCAAGAAAATTTTTCTGGAATTCATGATTATACAGCATCAAAAATTATACAATACTCTCAAATTGTTCGTGATAGAATTAACGAAAAATATCCAAATAAATTTATTCATCCAGAAAATGAAACGATAAGAGATGTTTCTCACATGTTATGGACAGGAAATCCGATTGATAAAAGTTCGTCAGGTAGAAATGCCGTTTTTTATGGAGATAAAGCAATTGATAGAAGCCCATGCGGAACAGGAACTTCTGCACGCTTAGCTCAATTGTATGCAAAAGGGAAATTAAAAAAAGGAGAAGAATATATTCATGAAAGCTTCATAGGAAGTAAGTTTACAGGTAAAGTTGAAGAAGAGACAAAGCTAAATGATTTTAAAGCAATTGTACCAAGTATTCAAGGTTGGGCAAAAATATACGGATATAATACTATTATAATAGATGATAAAGACGATCCGTATGCACATGGGTTTCAAGTAATTTAATATGAGTAAAAAGGTAGTTGTTATTGGAGGAGGTATTATTGGGTTGTGTTCTGCGTATTATTTAGAAAAAGAAGGACACGATGTAACTGTAATCGATAAGTCAGATTTTAAATCAGGAGCCTCTTATGTAAATGCAGGATATATTACGCCAAGCCATATCATTTCATTAGCTGCTCCTGGCATGATAAATAAAGGAATGAAATGGATGTTAAACTCATCGAGTCCTTTTTATGTGAAACCTAGATTAAATTATGATTTTCTTAGATGGTCTTTATTATTTAAAAAATCGGCAACAAATAAAAAAGTAGAAGCATCAATTCCTGTAATTAAAGATATAAACCTTTTTAGTAGAGAGTTGTATGAAGAGATGAAAGCTTCAAATGAATTTGATTTTTTTTATAAACAGAAAGGATTATTAATGCTTTATCAAACTGATAAAGTAGGAGAAGAAGAATGGAAAACAGGAATAAGAGCAATAAAAGAAGGATTGCATGTAGAAAAATTATCAAAAGAAGCAGTTCAAAAAATAGAACCTAATGTAGATTTAGACATAAAAGGAGCTGTTTATTACCATTCAGATGCTCATATGACGCCTAATGAGTTCATGCTGCAATTAAAATTTTACTTAGAAGAAAAAGGAGTATTAATTTTATCTAATGAAGAAGTAAAGTCTTTCGATAAAAAAAATAACAAAGTAATTTCAATTGTAACTAAAAATAAAATGATTAAAATAGAAGAGCTTGTTGTTGCTTCTGGAGCATGGACTCAAAACTTAGTAAAACAACTAAATATAAATGTACCTATACAAGCAGGAAAAGGATATCGAGTAAATACAAAAAAAGAAACAGGTATAAGAATTCCTTCGATTTTGATGGAAGCTAAAGTTGCCGTAACACCAATGAATGGCTTTACACGATTTGCAGGCACAATGGAAATAAATGGAATTAATCATGATATTAATTCAAAGAGAGTTGAAGCAATAACTAAGGCTGGAGAAAAGTATTATAAAGGATTAAAATTTGATGCAAAGGAAAAAGAAATGGCAGCATGTGGATTAAGACCTTGTTCTCCAGACGGGCTTCCTTACATCGGTAGATTAAATACAGTTGAAAATGTAACAATAGCAACAGGGCATGCTATGATGGGATGGAGCTTGGGACCAGCAACAGGAAAAATAGTGTCAGAAATTATTACTCAAAAGAAAACAAGTTTAAACATTACACCTTTTAAAGTAGAACGATTTTCTTAATATATTTGTTTTTTGTATACATATAAAAACGCTTAACAGTACAAGATGTAAACGAATTTAATATATTTTAACTACTATTTTAGAGCAATATGAATCCTATTTCAGTTTTAATAGATAAAATGAATGAAGAAGACCTTTGGGACGATGAAATAAGTTTAGAGCGTAATGAGTATTTAAAGGTAAGAGGAAGCATAGATACAAATCTCTATTTAGTTAAAAATGGAAGCTTAAGAATATTTTTATTAGAGGAGTTAGAAGAGCACACCATTCGATTTGGGTATAAAAATAATTTAATAGCATCTTTAGATTCATTTTTAAATGAAAAACCTTCAGATTTTTATATTCAAGCCTTAAAAAAAACGACAGTAAAAGTTATTCATAAAAAAAACTATGTATCTTTTATAGAAGCATCTACAGAGAATAAAAAAATATGGTTTAAAATTTTAGAAAATTTCGTTTTACAACAAATGGAACGAGAAAGAGATATACTAACATCATCGCCTCTAGAAAGATACCGTAGAGTTTTAAAAAGAAGCCCACAGCTTTTTCAAGAAATACCCAATAAATATATAGCATGTTATTTAAGGATGACTCCTGAAACACTTTCAAGAATAAAAAAATCTTGATTTCAATCAAGGTTTTTAACTATTTATAAATAGAAATTTGTAATAAAAAAA
>CALISK010000175.1 GCA_938041625.1 uncultured Tenacibaculum sp.
CTCTCTTTCACTCCTCCAAAAGGCGTTCTTAAATCACGTAATAACCATGTATTAACCCAAACAATACCCGCATGTATTTGTTTTGTCATTTGCATGGTTCTATTCAAATTATTTGTCCATAAGGTAGCAGATAAACCGTATCTAACATTATTTGCCATTTGTAACACCTCTTCTTCTGTTTTAAAAGGCATAATGGTTACTACTGGTCCAAATATTTCTTCCTGATTCAGTTTGCATTGATTATCGATTACTTCAATAATGGTAGGTTGTAAATAATACCCTTGTTCATTTCCTTTTACCTCAACTTTGTTACCACCAAATAGTATTTTTCCTTCTTCTTCTTCTGCAATATCTATATATGCTTTTACTTTTTCTAAATGTTGCTTAGATACTAAAGCTCCTATATTTGTATCTGTATCAAATGGATTTCCTACTTTTAATTGAGATACTTTTTGAATAAAGTCTCTCTTAAATTTTTCATAAATAGATTCTTCAATAAAAATTCTACTTCCACACAAACAAATTTGACCTTGATTTGCAAATGAAGAACGTACTGTAGTTGCTAGCATTTCGTCATAATTACAATCTGCAAATATGATATTCGGGTTTTTACCTCCTAATTCTAAAGATAATTTCTTAAACATGGGCGCTGCTGTACGTGCAATATGTGCCCCTGTAGCTGTACCTCCTGTAAATGAAATTGCTTTAATACCTGGGTGTTCAACTATTGCCTGACCTGTGGTGGTTCCTAATCCGTGCACAATATTTAATACACCTTTAGGCAAACCTGCTTCATTACAAATTTCGCCTAATAAATAGGCTGTCATTGGAGTAACTTCACTTGGCTTTGCTACCACACAATTACCTGCTGCAATTGCCGGAGCAATTTTCCATGTAAATAAATATAAAGGTAAATTCCATGGAGAAATACATCCTACCACTCCAATAGGCTGACGTAATGTAAAATTCATTGCATTTAAACCAATACTTTCATGTGCTTCTGATGAAAACTGCGTAATGGCATTTGCAAAAAACTGAAAATTAGAAGACGCTCTAGGAATATCTATCATTTTAGATAAAGAAAATGGTTTACCATTGTCTTTTGTCTCAGCTTCTGCAAGGAAATTTAATTTCTCTTTTATTAACTGTGCTATTTTTAATAGAATTTCGCTTCTTTTTTCTAATGTTGCATTTGACCAACTCAAGAAAGCTTTTTGTGCCGCTTTATATGCATTTGCTACATCTTCTTTTGTTGAATTCGGAATTTGCCCGTACACTTCCCCTATAGATGGGTTGTAATTATCAATGTAATTTCCATGTATTGGATCTACAAAATTTCCGTTTATGTAGTTTTTTATATTAGTCATTTTTTCTTCTTATTAATGCTAAAAAAATATTGATAGGATAAAGTAATTGAATTGGAAAAAAAATAAGTATTCCTAAAGTTAAAACGATCTCTAAATCTCCTAATAAAATAAATACAAACTGATTATCATGTATCGTGTAATACCTTGGAATAAAAAACATTCCTAAACAACTTAACACTCCTAATAAACTCAACAGAATATGTAATAATATTATCCAATCATAAAACTTTCTTTTAGTTTTAAAAACCAACCAATATCCTAAGCTTATTAAAGCAAAAATAAAAGATATTAGTACTGTTAAATGAAAGCCATAAAACACAAAATAAGTATCATGAATATTAATATCTAGAGTTTCATCTCCTTTTAATAATCCTAAAAGAAGTACAAAAGGTATCATAATGATAAAAAAAATATGTGGTTTATTTATCAGTTTCTTCATTTTATATTATCTCTTTTCTCTCCAACCATTCCATAGGTAATTCTTTATTACAAAACTCTAAATGAATTACTCTTCTATCAAATTCAGAAATAGATTTTGAAGAAGCATGCAATAACAAAGGTTTCATTAACATAACTCCACCTTTTTCTATACTACATAATTGCTCTACACCTAAAGTTTCCTTTTTAAAACTTTCATCTACTCTTATAATTCCTTTTGTATGCGTTTTCGGAATCACTTTTAATGCTCCATTGGTTTCATTGGTATCATCTAAATGAATTCTAATAGTTACTGTATTTTCTAAAATTTCTTTTGGAGGAATTACTCCTAGTTGATTGTTTTTATTTGTCCAATTAGAAAAACCTTCTGCTTCTGCTTTATTCTTTACACTAATACTAATGTCTTGATGGTAACCAACAAACCAATTGGATTTACTTGGTTTATTAAAAAAAATAGCTTTGCTTAAAAAATAATCTTCGCTACAAACAGTTTTGTATAATTTTTTAAAATCTTTATTTTTAAAAATTAACTCTAAAACTTTTGACTCTTTATTTATCAATTGCCTAATTGCATAATTCTTTTTTGAATATTCAATCAAACTTATTAAGTCTAACAGTTCTTCTTTTGTGAAAATAGATTTTGTTATTGAAAATCCGTTTTCTTTAAGTGTTGTTTTATGCTGATTGAATTCAGTTTTCATTTTCTTTTATAACTGAAAGTTGTAACTCTTTTTTTATTTTAAGAATCCAATCCTTTTGGATATTAGTATCTGGAACATTTAAGGTTCTCTTTTTACTTAAAAGATCAAATACAATATTAGGATTAATTCCTTCCATAATTAAAACTCCTGCAGAAACCATAGAAGCTCTTCCTATTCCCATTCTACAATGAACAGCTATTTTTTCTCCTAATTTTATTCTTTTATAAGTATCTTCAATTAAATTAATAAAAGAATCTTTTTCTGGAATCCCTCTATCTCGTATCGGGTAATTAACAAAGGTAATATCATTTTGATTACAAAAAAACGCCTCTTTTTCTATTTCTAACTCATATATTTCATCCTGTTCTAGGAGTGAAATCACACAATCTACATTAAGCATTTTTAACTTTATTATTTCATCTTCTAACCAATCGTTTCCTCTTGGTCTAGCCATCATACCTATATTTCCTTTTTCAAATTCATCAATCCAATATATTCTCATCTTTTTCTAACTTATATTTTTTAATCCATAACTATTTTTTCTTATAAGCCGTTACCTTAATTTCCACTACTAAATCTGGATGTGGTAATTGATGTACTGCTACTGTTGTACGTGTAGGACCTGTTTCTTTATCAAAAAATTCTGCATAAGCTTTGTTATACCCTGCAAAATCATTCATATTTACTAAAAAAGTAGAAATATCTACTACATCTTTTATACTTGCACCTACTGTTTGTAAATTTTTATCGATGTTTTTTAAAACCTCTCTCGTTTGAGTTTCTATATTTAAAAACTTTGTTCCCATTTCATCAATAATATCTACTCCTGCAATACTATTATCTGCTCTTCTTGAACTGGTACCTGAAACGAATATAAAATCGCCTACCACTTTTACATGCGGATATGCTCCTCTTGGTGTTACTTTATCTTTACTCATTGTATTAATTCTTATATTTTAATTTAAAAACATATAAAAGGACTTCTCTTCCTTTTTATATCTATTTCTCTCTTTTATATTTCTTTATTTTTTTTATATATGATTTCATAGTATCATATGCCTTTTTAACCTCTTCCTCTGTTTCTTCCTCTCCTTTTGTATAACGTATATTTTTTTCACAGATACTAACACTTTCTTTTCCGTTAAAAGAGTTTACAAATAATAACCATTTATCTCCTTTTGTAACATATAAGCCACAATCTCCTCCTCCTAAGCCTGTTTTAAATTTCATTATTTTTTTATAATCTCCTTTATAAGAATCAACTACTTTAAATGTAATTATTTTCTCATACTCTTCCTCATCAACTTCTATTTTAACTATTTCTCCTTTTACTATATATGTTGCTTCTGTATAATCTGTTTTACTAAATTCTTTATAAATACAGGTACATGCTGATACAGTGGTTCCTATTAATAAAATTAAAATTGTGATTAAATTTTTCATGTTACTAAGGTTAATAATTTTAAGGTTGTTTTTAAATTTCGGGTGGTTGCTGTTACTTTTAATTTCTTTTCAAAAAAATTATTATTCAACTTTGTTTTTCCATAACCACCAACTGCATTTACATACACTACATCATCTATTATTTCATATTCATCTTCTTTTGCATTCACCTCTACTGTTTCAATTTCTGGTTTTTCAGATAAGAATGTAAAATATTGTTGTTTTTCTTCTACATTTTTATACGGATTATTTTCAATAGCTTTTTTCCAAGCCGATACCGTTTTAACTAAAACAGGTATATCATATCCAAATTGATTTTCAATTCTTTCCTTAATTTTTTTAGCAATATTTATTTTATCCTCTTTTGATTTTAAAATAATGTTACCACTTTGGATATAAGTTTGTACATCTTGAAACTCAAGCTGATTCAATAACCCTCTTAATTCTTGCATTGGAAGTTTATTTTTTCCCGATACATTAATTCCTCTTAATATAATGATGTATGCTTCCATAATTATTTCTTAACCTCTTCTGAAAGTTTCAGCCTTTTAATTTGGTTCTCGTACAATCTTAAAGCTTCTTCTTTTATTAAGTCTGAATAATTAATATTTTCTCCTATCAATTTAAATAATTTCAAATTTCGCCTACAATTTTTCTCTTCTAAAGAGTTTAGATATCTATTGAATAAAAGAATAGAAATTAAAGTACCGTTTAATTTATTAAACTTAATTAACTCTTTATTATAAATTTCATAAGTTGGCTTATCAATACATTCTATTAAATGAATAAATGAAAAATTTTCTTCCATTTCTGGATCTTGATTCTTCAAAAAAAGGAACAACATTTTATTAACTCTTCTTTTTCTTCATCATTTAGAGGAAAAAAATTAAAAACATCTTCTCCTATTTTATCAAAAAAAAATGAAATATCACCATCATCGATACCTTCAACAATTTTGAAATTATGAATTCTATTCAGAATATTTTCTAATCTCATAAAATATTATATTTTTTTCAATACTTTATTTTTATATCATTACTTATAATCATCCTTTTCTTTTAATTATAATAGATTTTATAATCCAGCAATTTTATCTTCTTGTAATATTTCTTCTGTTTCTTCTTTAATTTTATTCAATATAATATGAAGCTCTTCTGTTGTCATATCTAATGAAGTTGAAATATTTTCATCTGCAATTAAATTCAACAATGCTTTATCCTGAGCTCTACCTCTTTTTAAAGCTTCATTATATCCTATATTTTCATTAAACGTAACCAAAGCGTATTTAGAAAAATATTCCGTAGGAAATGTTTTTTCTAAATCCATTTCTATTTTACGTTTCTTTTTAAATAAAGGATTCGCAACATGATCGCGCATTTCATAATAATTATCAACTGCTAAATCTGCAATAGCGTCTGTATCTTGTTTTCTTCTTTTTTGATACTCTTTAAAAACTGTTTCCCAATCTCCTTCAAACGCTTCTAAAATTGTATCGAAAATAGTTACATCTTCAAAAGAAGCATTCATTCCTTGTCCGTAAAACGGTACAATTGCATGTGCTGCATCTCCTAATAACATTGTTTTATTTTTATACATCCAGGGTGAACACTTAATGGTTCCTAAAGGTCCTGTAGGATTATTAAAAAACTCGTCTTTAATACTTGGTATTAATGCTAAAGCATCTGGAAACTGCGTTTCAAAAAACGCTGTTACTTTTTCTTCTGTAGTTAAATTCTTAAAATTATACTCGCCTTCTTCATAACTTAAAAATAAAGTAACAGTAAAACTTCCATCTAAATTTGGTAAAGCAATTAACATATATTCTCCACGAGGCCAAATATGCAAATGTTCTTTACTTATTAAATGGTTTCCATTTTTATCTGCTGGAATTTCTAATTCTTTATAACCATGTGTTAAATACTCTTGACTATAGCTGAACAAGAACTTCTTTTCTAAATAATAGCTTTTACGTAAAATAGAACCTGCTCCATCTGTTCCAAAAATAAGATCTCCGTTTACAGAAAACTCTTCTTTTGTAGTATAACTTTTAAAATGTGCTGTTGAATTTTCTATATCAATTGAAGTACATTTATTATTAAAATGGATCGTAACATTTTCATGTTTTTCAGCTTCATCTAATAACAAAGAGTTTAAATCTTGACGAGAAATAGAATTAATATATTCCCCTTCTCTACCTGAATAATTAGAGGCAAAAGTTTGTCCTTCTATATCATGTATTAATCGTCCGTACATTGGAATACATATTTCTTTTGCTTTCTCTTCTACACCTGCTAATCGTAATGCTTTAAACCCTCTATCTGACAATGCTAAATTTATAGACCGTCCTGCAGAAATATCTACTTTACGTAAATCTGGTCTGCTTTCATACAATTCAATTTTATATCCTCGTTGTGCTAATCGAAGTGCTAACAAACTACCACATAAACCTGCTCCTACAATTAATATTTTATCTTGTTTGTTCATTTTATTTTTATCTAAATACATTAATAAAAAACATTATTCACTTAACATCATTGTCACAATTGCATCTACATGAATTTTTGTGGTATCCATAACTTGAATATTTTTAAAATCATCTTGATTTAAAATTAGAGGTATTTCTGTTCCTCCTAAAATTAAACCTTCTATAGCATGCTTTTCATATAAATCGTTTACAATGTGCATTAATTCTTTTTTTGTAGCTAGTTTTATGTCTCTAAAAAGAAGTTCTTTCATATATTTATTATGAATATATTCCATTTGATCTTGAGAGGGAATTATTATTTCTATTCCGTATTTTTCTCCTTTTTCCTGATAAAAACCATTAGTCATTGTAGACATCGTTCCGAATAATGCAACTTTCTTTAAACTATTTATTTCAATTACTTTACATGTTTCTTCCACAATACTTATTAAAGGGATAGAAACCTCTTCATTTAATTCATCATAAACTATGTGTGGCGTGTTTGAAGCCATAGCTGCAAATTCCATTTTAGCTTCTTCTAACACACTAATTTTTTCTTTTAAAAAAACAATTAAATCTTTAAACCTTTTTTCAGCAACATAAGCAAGTACTAAATTCACATCAATACTTTTTATTAAAAAATCTGGATTTGAACCTGTTACTTCTTTAACTTTTTTTATTATTTGTAAATAATATTCTATTGTTGATTCAGGGCCAATGCCTCCAATTAATCCAAATTTTTTCATGCTTTTTTATTATTCAGAGTATACCTTATTATTTTAATTTTCGCCTAACAATCCTTTTAATCTTTCTACCATTTCATAAACATCCTTAAAACGAGTATACATTGGTACCGGTGCACAACGAATTACGTCTGGTTCACGCCAATCTGTTATTATATGATGTTCCGTTAGTTTTTGATGTAGACTTTTATCGGCATTTCTAACTTGAATAGATAATTGACAACCTCTTTCTTTCGGATTGGATGGCGTAATTATTTTAATTCTGTCTGTGTTAATCTCATTAATTAAAAACTCAAAATATCCTGTTAATTTTTCCGATTTTTCTCTTAAAGCTTCCATTCCTACTTTGTCAAACATATCTAACGAAGCGCGAATTGCTGCCATTGATAAAATTGGCGGGTTTGATAATTGCCATCCTTCTGCTCCATCCATCACATCAAAAGGTTGACGCATATTAAATCGAGTTTCTTTATTATGATTCCACCAACCTGCAAAACGAGGTAATTCTTTATTCTTTGCATGTTTTTCATGTACAAACAATCCTGCTAAACTTCCTGGTCCTGAATTTAAATATTTATACGTACACCAAGCAGCAAAATCTACTCCGCTATCATTCAAATTGGGCTGTACATTTCCTGCTCCATGTGCTAAATCTATTCCTACCATACATTTTTTTGCATGTCCAATCTCGGCGATTCGTTTTAGATCTAAGTATTGACCTGTATAGTAATTTACTCCTCCAATTAACAATAAAGCAATTTCATCTCCTTGTTCTTCAACTATTTTTTCTAAATCTTCTATGTGTAATAACTCTTCACCTTTTCTAGGTTTCCATTCTATAAGTCCTTCTTTTGCATTAAATCCATGAAATTCTAATTGCGATTGTACTGCATACCTATCAGACGGAAAAGCATCACTTTCTATAACAATTTTATATTTTGTTTTAGTTGGTTGATAAAACGAAACCATTAACAAATGTAAGTTTGTAGTTAAAGTGTTCATCACCACAACTTCAATAGGTTTAGCTCCCACAATTTTTGACATTGATTCTGTTAAAAACTCATGATATGATAACCATGGATTTTTTGCTTCAAAATGCCCTTCTACACCTAAATTAGCCCAATCTCTTAATTCTTGTTGTATATATTCCTGAGTTTGTTTTGGTTGTAACCCTAAAGAATTCCCTGTAAAATATAGCCAATCATTTCCATTTTTATCTTTTGGAATATGAAATTGTTCTCTTAAATATGCTAGTGAGTCTTCCTTATCTAATTGCTGTGCGTATGTTAATGAGTTTTCGTAGTTCATTAAAGAATCATTTTAATCAAAGATAAAAAAACAATGGTCAGCTTACATCGTAACTTCAATTTATATTAAAAGCATTCATTACTAGAATAGCGTCTTTAATACTTTTTTTTTCTGCACTTATGGTTCTATTTCTGATTTCCCTATTTCTTTTATTTAATTTTAAAATACGAAACTAACTAATACTTATTATTATGAAACTATTTAAACTCATACTTTGCTTAATACTAAGCATAACATTTATAATAGCTTGTAAAAAAAAGAAGGAAGAAAAAACAAAAACTGAATCTTATTCAAATAAAGTAAGTAGTAATTCATTATGTACTGCTCCTTCTTCTTGGTTTAAGATTGATTCTTTAACAGGAAAGCGAAAAACTAAAGCTCCAAAAGAAGATAAATCTAGTGTTTTTGGTAACAACATCACCGTATCTAATTGTGATTTCCATCAATGGTCTTGGCAAAAATTCCTTTGGTTAACAAATGATATTGCAGGAAAACCTTTATTTATGAGAAAGTTAATTCAAGTAGATAATCAAAATGTTCCTGTAGCAGTTAATGAAAATCAAACAATTATACTTTCTTCTAAAGATAACATTCAAGCTACAGGTGATTTACTTAGATCTAATAAAGCTTTTAGTAAGGATAGTACTAGTTACGATGTATATTACTCTATTCACGTAAATAATACTTTACATAAAAACATTGAAAAATATGCTTCTATGGATAAAAGTAGTTATATAGATACTTCTTTTCCTGTGGGATCTTTAGAATTAAAAGTAGCCTGGGTAGATGCAAAAGCTATTAAAGATACTAGTTCTTATTTTTTAACAGATGCTGTTATAAATGGAAACAATACGCAAATAGCTTTATTAGGAATGCATGTAGTGGGTATTGTATATAATCATCCTGAATTTATTTGGGCTACTTTTGAACATGATGATTTAGTACCTTATTATGATTGGAAAACTACTACAACATCTGATATACCAGTTACTTCAAAAACAAACAAACTTTTCTTTAATAAAAATGCTACAGGTACTATCGATAATCTTGCTAGTCATTATAAAAATCCTTCAAAAGATAGCGCTAATGTATTTGCAGTTAATAAATATGGAGTTCCGCGCCAGGCTCAAAATACTTTTTTAGAAACAAGTCAAGATGGAGCTGAAAATTATAATAACATTGATGTTATTAATAAAAGTGTTAAATCAAAATTAAAAGATATTTGGAACAACTATTTTTATAATGGTTCTATTTGGATTGATACAGAAGGATATAGCTATCCAACCGAACAAGCAACACTTTTAAATTCATTAGGAGGAAATTTAAGTAATTCGGCTCCTGATAAACTAACTCGTGGCTCTGTTGCTGCATATAATATAACTATGGAAACCTTTGAACAGCTAGGTTTCAATCCACCTCCTTCTATACATCAACAATCTGTATCTACAATGGGAAATTGTTTTTCTTGCCATAGTAGCGATAATTCTCCTTTAACTATAAGTCATGTATTCAATGGCGCTGTAAGCCGTGAAAGTGGGCTATCTAAACAAGAAACAAAACAGAAACTTTTAAATGAAGTACTTGAGTTTGTAAAGAACATGAAATAACTTTTATACTAACTAAACTTTTTATAAACTAACTATAAATTAAAAACCTTATATCAATAAAAATGATACAAGGTTTTTTAGTTGTAATTCTTATTCTATTTCACACTCGTTAGTGAAATATTTTAATTTCTTTTATTCCTACTAAACCAAAATCATTAATATTTTTTGCTTTTTTACCTTTTACTGATTGCAAATAAGCTCCTGCTTTAAAATAATTTTCTTTTGCAGCTGCTTTTTTAGAAGTAAATATTGTCTTTATCCTAACTCCATTATTATTTAATTCATATAGTTTTACAATACTATTTTTATAAGTAAGTTCTAAATACATTTCTTCTTCTATATTAAAGCTACCTACTGTTTTTCCTCCTCCTTCTAGTACTTCAGTAACATAACCATTAATTCTCATTGAAATTTTACCGCTTGTTTGTCCGCCTTTTCCTTGACATTGAACTCTTATAACATCATCAAATTTTTTCGTTTTATCATGTATTTGCCCAAAGCAAACTTTTCCTGATTGTGGTAAACGATCTACTTTCACTTTCCATAACATTCTGTGCTCTTTACTAGTTGTTCCATTCCAATAAATATTTTTACTTCCATCAGCAGTCAATTCTCTTAATTCAGATCTAGGATTACCCGAACCACTTGAAGTTGGATTTCCTACATGTGCCTTAAAGTAAGTCCATGTTCCATTAGTATAAAACCAATTATCATTACTGTGACTTCCTAAGTTTGGTGTTTTATCTACATAACTAAGTCCGTTATTTTTTGCACCTAAATTAAATGTTCCTGAATACCCATTTAACTTCCAATTTTTAAGCCCTCCTAATACACTAGCTGGTGATCCTGTATTGGAGTTTCCATCACTATTTGTAGTAACGATTTGAACTTCTGTTATACTATTCCATTCGTTATTTAAGTTACCAAAAGCCCTAATTCTTACATAACGAGCATTAGTATCGGGTAACTCATATTTTTCTAAGTTTTTTGTTGACCCTGAAGATCCTTCTGTTTTCTTATTTAAAATAGTATTTAAAGAAGTTGTTGAATTTCCTACTGCTATTTGAAAAAAAGTTTTTCTTTCGTTTCCTTTATACCAAGCTATTTTAATTTCATCTATTCTTTGAATAGTTCCTAAATCATAAGTTATATATCTACCTGTTCTTCCTTTAGATGACCATCTGGTATTTAAATTCCCATCTAATGTATTTTGAGCTACATTGCCATCATCTCCATTAGAAGAAACAGTTAAATCATTACTTGTAAGAGTTCTTGATGATTTTATTAATTCTTTTGTTTTTGATGTAGTTTCAATTCCATCCTCAATACTTTCTTGACAGGAAAATATTGATAAAAAAAAAGTTGAAACTAAAAAATAGTTAAACAGTAAACCGATAAATCTTTTTGTCTTTAAAAATGTAATTCTCATGATAATTTGATTGTTTATTTTGTTAATTAAAATTGGATATCCAGTTTGGTTAACCAGTTTAAAGAAACTAAAAATACACTTTTATATTTTATTTACAGTATACTTTTTCAACAAAAAAAAATATAACCTTCTAAAAATCAAATTTTAAAACAAAAAAAACACTTTCTTTTAAAAGAAAGTGTTTTTTTGTTATTTGAGTATAAATGTCTCGTCAATAAATTAATAGAGTACTCTAAATCTAATAGTACCTTCTACGTCTTTTAATTTTGAAATTACATCTTGATCATAATCTTTATCAACATCAGTTATTACATAACCTACTTTAGGATCTGTAGATAAATATTGTCCCAAAATATTTAAACCATATTCAGCTACCACTTTATTTATATTAGCCATTACTCCAGATGTGTTTTTATGGATATGTAAAAAACGATGTGCATTTTGTTGTTTTGGCAATCTTAAATTAGGGAAATTTACAGCATCAACCGTGTTTCCAGCATTAATGTATGCCATTATTTTACCAGGTACAAAATCTGCTATGTCTCTTTGCGCTTCTTCTGTACTTCCACCTACATGTGGTGTTAAAATTACATTTGGTAATCCTTTTAAGTCGGTATAAAAATCACCATTTTTTCTTGGCTCTTCAGGGTAGACATCTACAGCAGCTCCTGCTAATTTACCAGATTTTAATGCCTTAGTTAAAGCAGGAATATCTACAACAAATCCACGAGAAAGATTTACTAAATGCGCTCCATCTTTCATTTGAGAAATTTCTTTCTCTCCTATATAATTTTTATTTAATGAATTATCATCTACATGCAATGTTATTACATCAGAAACAGCTAGTAAATCAGCTAAAGAATTCATTTTTGTAGCATTTCCTAATGCCAATTTATCTTCCACATCATAATAATGAACATCCATTCCTAAAGCTTCTGCCAAAACAGATAATTGTTTTCCTATATTTCCATACCCAACAATTCCTAGTTTTTTTCCTCTTACTTCTTTAGAGCCTTGTGCTGTTTTATTCCACTTACCTTCATGTATTTCTGTACTTCTTTGAAACACACTACGCATTAACATTATAATTTCACCAATCGCTAACTCAACCACCGAACGTGTATTACTGTATGGCGCATTAAACACTACAATTCCGTTCTCTTTACAAGTTTCTAAATCAATTTGCTTAGTTCCTATACAAAAAGCTCCGATAGCTAATAATCTAGGTGCATTTTCAATCACCTTTTTTGTTATCTGAGTTTTAGAACGAATTCCTATAACGTGAACATCTTGTAATTTTTCTATCAGTTCATCTTCAGATAAACTTCTAGAAACTGTTTCTACAGTAAAACCATCTGTAGTAAATTTTTCGTACGCATCAACATGTATATTTTCTAATAATAACATTTTAATACGATTTTTTGGGTAAGATATATTTCTTGGCAAATCGTTTATAAATAAAAATTCATCTAAATTCGGTGTAATATGATCGGCATTTTCGATCGTTTTCTGTCTTGCGACATTTTCAGTATAGGCAAAAAACTTATCAGCAACTCCTGCTTCTTTTGTTACATAATCGCTATAACCATCTCCTATTACTTGTATTTCTCCTTTTAATTGTAAATTCTTTAAACATTGAATTTTCCCATTATGAGAAGATAATACATTATCTCTATCAAATCCTATAATTTCTCCTTCTTCATTAAATTCAAAAGTATTAGCAAACACTCTGTCTGAAGGAATATTATATGCTGCCACAATAGGGTCTATAAATTCTTTAAACCCTGCTGAAATCACATAAATATTTTCTGAAAAAGATTCGAAAAACTCTCTATTTCTCTCTATGGATGATGAAACATGCTTTCGTAATTCTTTAATCAATAATTCAATATCGGATCGTTTTGCATTCAATAACTTTATTCTGCGTTCTAAAGATTGAGTAAAAGAAATTTCACCATCAATACCTAAATTGGTTATTTTAATGATTTCTTCTATCGTTTCTTCTTTTTTAGGGTTATTTGTTAGCGTTATTTCTGCTAAAATATCTAATCCCTCCACTTTTGTTAATGTGCTGTCAAAATCGAAAATATAATATTTATTCATGACTAAGGAGTATGTGTTATAAGCTAGAAAATTACAATCTATTTTCTACATATAAAATAAATACTTTAGGAAAGTTTTTTTTTTACGAAACTAACACTTTAAGCTTTTTTTTTTCAAATAACTTAAACGAATATTGCTTTTTTTTGATAAAATGAAAATCATTTTAAATTAATAAAAAACCACATTATAACTATTTATAATGTGGTTTCATCCTTTTGTTTCTATATTTATTCTATATCAGTTATATATCTTAACTAATATGCATTATTATTTATCGTAAGCTAAGGTTTGTTCTACCTGAAATTTTTCCATCTACATAAACAACTACATCGTAGTTTCCTTTATTCATTAATTTTCTATCTACAGAAATTAATGAAACAACATTTAATTTTTCATTTTGATAATCTGTTACAATTGAATCACTATAAGTTACTAAATCTTTCTTATTAACTTTTTCATCTCCTTTTGGACTTATTACATTTTTGTCTTCATCTAAAACTTGAATTAAAATTTTCTTCTGTCCAGATTTAGCTATTAAATTAGAAGGTAAGTCAAACTTAATTTTAAAAGCATCAGTTCTTTTTGATTTTGAAGTACTCTTAAATTTTCCTCTTCTATTTTCTTTTACAGCAATAGCAGAAATTTTACCTACTTTAATTATACGAGCATCACTTACTTTTTCATTTAGTCTTTTTTCTTCATCTTGTAATTTTTTATTTTTTCTTAATAATACACGATTAGATGCTGTTTTTGCTATTAATTCATCCTTAATAGTATTATTTTTATTTTGTAATTTTTGATTATTCGTATACAATGAGTCTGCTTGAAGAAAAAGACTTCTATTTTCTCTTTCTAACCTTACTATCTTTCTTGTATATTTAGTTATTAAGTTGTAGTTCTCTTTTTTTAAATTTTTGACTGATTTTTTTAAAGAAATAATTCTATTCATTTCTTTAATTAGTCTTCTAGATAAACCTTTCTTTTTTGTAGACAATTTTTTATAATCATCTAACATTCTATCTAACTGTAATTGAAGTTCTATTTTCTGTTGACCGAAGGCATTTTCTAATTCACTATGTTTTTCATATCCTTTAAATGAATAAACAACTAATAATACTAATAATACTATTGGTAAGTACTTCAACACCTGTTTTAATGGTGTACTTTTTATTTTAATGAACATTGTTGGGGAATTTTATTAAATATTTAACAGTAAATTACAACTATTATTCAATTAAACAATAAATGTAAGTGTTTTTTTTATTAACAAATTCAAAATTATTGTTAAAAAGCAAACAATATCCTAAAAAGAACCTCATTCACGAAAACTTCTAAATAACTAATTAACAATAAATTAAACAACATTAAAACATAAGAGTTAAATTAACTATTCTATTTTTCAAAAACTTCCCCAATTTTAAGTACCCTACTAAATATCAACCTATTAATTTATTAAAATTCAAAAAAAATAATTTGTTTTTTGGTTAAACTCTCTTTCATATTATATTTGAAAAAAATAAAAAACCTATTAAAATGAGTAAGAAAATTACTTTATCCATATTTTCTGTTTTTATTTCCTTCACTGTAATTAGTCAACAAAAAATAAAAGGGAATGGTATTTTAACTACAAAAAAGACACCTTTAGATGTTTTTTATAAAGCAGACCTTAATAATGATTTTGAAATTACTTTAATAAAATCTAATGAATCAGCTATAGAAATTGAAACTGATGAGAATATTCACAATGCCATTAAGTTTAGTGTAGTTGATAGTGTTTTAGTTTTAAAAACCTACAACAAAATTAAACCTAAAAAAGGATTAAAAATCACTATTTTCTGTACGAATACTCTTAGAGAAATTAAAATTAACGACGACGTTGAGATAGAAACTTTAAATACTATTCATCTCGATGAATTAATTTTAAAGATAAATGATTATGCTAAAGCTAATATTAGTTTAAATTCTAAAAGGTTTAATCTTATAAATAATAATAGATCTAGATTACAACTAAATTCAAAATCTAAATTAAATGTAGAAAGTCCTTTTGTAGATTTATCTTTAGGAGCTTCTAGTTATACTGATATTCTTATAAAAACTGATAGTTTATTTCTTAAACTCAAAGAGAGAGCAACTATAAAAACTGAAGGATATTCTAATTATTCAAACATATTGGCCAATGAATCTACCGATTTTAAAGGTAAAAATTTAAGTATAAAACAAACATTCATTGCTACTAAAGGAGAAGCAGAAGCTATTGTTCAAACTAGTGACAATATTACTATTGAAGCATCTGAAACTAGTGAAATAAAACTGTATGGAAACCCAAAAGTTATTATTAATAAATTCACGAATAATGCTAGGATTTTAAAGAAAGAATTGAAATAGCATAGTTTATACAACTATTTAATAATTGTTTTTTCTAAAAACATACACTTTTACTTATTTCCAAGAAATAATAATATAAAAAAATAGCTCAAAATAAATTGAGCTATTTTTTGTTTTAAGTTTTTGTGTTTTAAATAGGTATAGCTGTTTGTAAAAACACTCCTTCCTCTGTTTTACCATTTACTTTAACAGTTATTCCTCCATTAGTATCAATACTCCCCAAAAAACCATCACCTAAAGTATTCACAAAATTCAAATTAAAATCTTTTGATGGCCTATAACTTGAAGGAAGTTGACATACTAAAAATGAAGTTGACCCATCTAAAGAGGTTTTAGCATTTTTAATCGTTAAATACAAGATACTTGCTCTTACTTCTGCTTTAATTTCATTTGCTGTTACATTTGTATTTACAGGAACATCTATTAGTTTTACATCTAAAGAGGTGTTTTGAACCTGTGGTATACTTTCTCTTATAATAGAAAAATTATAAGAGAAATGTCTTGAAAAATCATAAGACAAAACCCCTGAGTTCTCTGGATAAATTTTATAAAAAACTAATGAATTTTTCACATAAGCAGGAACTTCATTACTTGAACAATAAAATGTTACTGCTCTTGGATTGTATGGATCATTGTATAAAGCTTTATCTAACTTAATTACCGTTCCCCTTGGATCAAATCTAGAGTTTGGTTTATTCCTATCTATTCCAAAAAAGAATTCGTCTTTAGTGTTTCTAGCTAATGCATATGAATTTGGATTAAAAAATAAAGATGCCCTTGAGAAAATATCATCATCCATTTGTATAAATGGCAAATGATGGTAATTCATAATACTTGTATTTAAAGAAGTTTTAAAACTTACTTCTCTAAGTTTATTATTAATTTGAAATAATTCTTTAAAATTATTTTCATAAGTAATAATGATATCCTCTTTACTTATTTGTCTTTCTCCGACACCTATTTTTCCTTTTCCTCCTCTAATTAAAAATCTACTTTTCATTTTTTTCTATGATTCAATAGGTTCTACTAAATTATATTCAAAAATCACAATTTCATCCTCTTCAATTGTAATTGGCGGGTTTAATTTGTTCACTGCTTCTGCTAAAAAACTTTCTACCCCATTACCTATAATAGGAAATTGATCTCCTATCAGAATTGGTTCTCCTAATCTTTCTTGTCGTAAACCTTCAACTGGTAGTATTCCTCCAATTATTCCATCTCCTCCTAAGAAAGGTCCAGAATTGTATAAAACATCCCCTAAATCAACAACTCTTATCTTATTATCTTGATTTGTTTGTGTTACTGGTTTTTGAATAGATAATTCACCTCCGTTTGATAAATTAACAGTTACATTTCCTTTTGTATCTGTTTTTAAATTTGATATATAAATTTTAGTTTCATCATCTTGATGTACCAAACTATCTATTAAATCTTCAAATTGATCTTGCGTCGGTTTATCCCCTGTTTGAAAATAGGTTTTAAGAACCGTTTTTGACTTTTTCATGTTTATTATCTTTTATCTATAATATCTACCTCTTCAATTGGTTGCGCTTCAATTCGACTCGCAGTTCTTGCAACTGCTCTTAAAATTGTAGTATTATGAACCATTATATTTTCGATAAAATAGTTATCACCAGATTCTAATTGTAAAACTCCTATTTCTAACGATTCTCTTATTGTTCTTTTAGATTCAATTTCTGTAAGTTTTCCTTCCTTATTTACTACAAAATAACCAGCTCTCAAATCATCTGGTAATAACCAAGCTACTTCTTCTTCATCTCTACTTGCTAGTATTGGATGTGACGGAGTTACATTTAATATTTCACCATTAATTAATGTTATTTTTCTATATTCTTCTACTGTTTGCGTACCAAAATCTGTTACTTTACTTGTTTTTACAGTAGCATCTTTCATTAAATCACTCAATAATCTAAATTCTTCACCACCTGAAGGTAATTTATTTACAAAATTGTAAACTCTCAACTCATCTCCTACAACAATATTTTTTAATTTTTTAGATCTACCGCTTGCCATTAAAACATCAGATTCTAAATCAAAGCATCTAGGAGGCCCATCTAAAACTCCACCTCCACCAACTACTAACTTTTTTTGCTGTTTTGCTATAATAGTGCCTTTTAAAACATTATTAACTTTCACCTCTAATGTTTGCCTTCTATCAAAAGCAGTACCATCGTATCTATCAAAATTAAACACAACTTTAGTTCTTACATTTGCTAATCCATTTACTTCCTCTCCTCCATTAATACTTAAATATCCGCCACCATCACCTTTGTATAGATTCCAATTCTTATTTATTGTTATATAAACGTCTTGGCTCCCCCCTAAATAACCTATTTCTATTGGATTTGGTTCTGTTATTATTAATAATGGTGCTTCAGTAACGTTAATAATAATTTCTTTAGATGCTTTATTTCCTTTTCCATCAATAGCTTCAAGTTTAAATACATTTCTTCCAATAGAAATATTAGAAATTTCAACAGGTAATTGATCCGGATCTTGAATATTTGCACTACTAGTTCTCACTTTAGTAAGCAATGTAGTATAGCCATTTTCTGCATTCTTCACACTTGCCCTTACTCTTGCTGTAGCTTTTATAGAGCTAGAACTAACTTCGATTGTTTGATTTTGATTACTATTATCTATTGAAATTTCTAATTTTGGTGGACCAACATAAATTATGAAAGCTAATGTGTAATATGGAGGTCGATTTTCTAATGATGTTGGAAATTTAGTTCCTGAATATTCAGTATAAATGCTAACCTTTCCTGAAGCTTTACTTGTTGAGTCACCACCGCCTTCACCTTGTGGGTTAGAATCTGTAAAATGAGTAGGCTGAAGAAAAGCTATTTGATTATCTTGTTCAGCTCCTGAATACCTAAATTTCATAGAATGCCTATGCTCTGGTAAATTTGATACCCCAAGTGTTATACTTTCTTTTCCTTTATTTGATTCTTTTATACTTCCATAATCTGTACTTCCTTTACTATAACCCGCTATGAATCTACCTCTTAAATCAGGTATCTCTACTCCATTAATATCTGCTCTACCATCACAAAGTACCCAATCAGTTGGCACATTTGAAGGAAGACCGCTCCACATCATTATCATACTTGGTACAAAACTATTATTTACTATACCCTCAGGATTTTTCCCAACATTTCCATTACTATCTATAACTAAGGGAATTTGACTATCAACATTCGCTAAGTTTTCAATTTTTAAACTATCATCTCCTGCATTAATTTCTAAACTTTTATTAGGATTAGAAACTCCAATACTAACTTTTCCATTAACAGAAATCGATTTTTCAGCAATTAAATCACCTGTCATTGGTTTTGAACCATCTCTAGGTAAATAATCTTCTCTTATACTATTTATTTGTGATGTATTGCTATTTATATGATTGCTATTACTATTTATATTAGAAGCTAATTTCAAAATATTGGTAAGTAATAAAAAATCAGTATCTATATTGTATACACCTCCAGTAGGTACTAATTTAGCTACAAACTCTTCATACACTTTATTTTTTATGCCTTTATCAGCATACGCTAACTCACCATTATTCAATCGTACATCTTCTATTAAAACTCTTTTTCCCCCTTTATCATATACTAACCGAACTAATTGAAGTTTTGTTTTTTTTATAGCATCTTTATCTCCACCACTACCATCTCTTTCTCCTTCTATTTGAACTTCTAAAGGTAGTATCAACCAACCATCTTTAGTATTACTTGTTGGAACCTCTATTTTATATTTTTTTGTTGGGTCTAATCCCCATAAAGCAAATAACCCTTCTAACATATCTTCAGAATATGCCTCCTGAATTTGCATTAATGTTTGCTGTTCTAACGGGAAACCTCCCTCATAACCAAATACAACTCTTTTCATCTTCTTTTTTATTTTTTGATGATAACCTAAAGGTTATCGATGTACATATATTTTTTTTTAAACGTATTCTCTTCTTGAATTTTTTGTAAACCTTTTAATTGATTTTCTTCTGAATAGTCATACTTACGTGTTTCATAACTTTTACCTGCTAATTTGAAATAATTTATTACTTTATGAAATTTTGAGGTTACTATATTAATAGCATCTGGATGATTATTATTCGCGTTTAAATCAGCAATTATTAATAAATCATTTAACTCTTGTACTTGCTCTGAACGTTCTTTTTCTCCAATAAGTCCAGTATCTAATTTACTTTTTAAACAAGCTAATACTTCTTGGCACTTTGTATTAGAAACTAATAAATAACTTGGTATTAAAACTCTAAAACTAAAAAACTCAGTGCTATTAAAATCTGATGCTCCAGAGAGATACAAAAAACTTCTCGATTGCAAATCAGAGGTTAATGTTTCTCCATTATTCGCTACATTAATAGATTCTCCTCTTTTCTCTTGTATTTCTTTATGTGTATATAAATATTGTACTTTTGGTCTGTGCGCATCTTCAATAACAATGTATCCTAGTTCTATTTTATTTTTAATAGAAGCACTATACTTATATGCTACACCTGGATTAAACAACTCATTTAATACTTTTTCTAAGTACATTACTTGACCATTATGCTGCATTTTATACAATGTTTCATCGTATAAGCTATTTAATGGTTTCGTTAATACTTTTAACCAAACTGCCTGTCTTTGCTTTCTTAGTAAAGGAGGCAATAACATTAAGAGTGTTTTACCCCAATGTATTTGTGTATATTTCCTTAACATCTCTTATTTATATATTAAAATTAGGGTTCTGATTTGTTTGAAGATTGTAGGGTTTATAAGTAATATTTATATCACTTACGTCTACATTAAAATAACCCGAGCTAGGCACAAAAAAAGGTAGTTCTCTATTTATATCTTCGTCATTATAAACTACCTGTTTATCTTCTGCACTTGGATCGATAATCACACTTCTTAAAATAGGTAGTTCAACTCCTGGTATTTGTTGAATCTTATCTATTAAATAAGTAGGTACAAAAGCTCCATTAAATTCTAATGCTAAAATGTATTCTTTTATAACATCTTTTACAGGTTCTACTGATAAATTGCTTAATAGTTTTCCTACAATAGAGCTGTCTTTTGGGGCATCGCCTCCCGGATAAATTAACAAAGGATCAACATATACCTCTAAATCAATTGATATTGTATTCCCTGGAACTGACTTTACATATATTTGTGTACCTGCATCTTTAATCTGATTCATATATGCTCTAAACGCTCTAAGCTCTATGCTTTCTAATGGTAGTCTATTTCCGCCTTCATCTTCTTTAGCTACCTTTAGAGTTAAAATACCTACTTGATTATAATAATATTCACTAATTACTTCTGATAATTTTTCACCATTTGGATCTTTAATTTCGTCAAATAATCTTTCAGAAATTGCACAATGTTTTATAATACTTAACTCTTTTACCTTTTCTTTAGAAAGCTTTGGATATTGAAAATAACCATCTCTCCATTCTAAATCTACTGCCTTTACTTCACTTTCATCATTTCCTATTCCATATAAAAAACTAAGTGCCTGATTTCTGTACCAATGCAATGTATGAGGACGAGATAATAGTGCATTTTTATCTACGATTTTTTCATGTAACCAAATAGCTGTAGCTACTATATAAACCCATAAACGCCATATCGCTGTTTTTGAAGTACTTGTTAGGGCAGATAACTCACTGTACTTTTCTTTTTCTAATAATATTTCTTGTTGTATTTCTGCAATTGTTCTAGCCATTTTATTTTTCTTTTTAATTCATAGATATCTGTTGTAAAAAACATCTATTCTTTTTTCAATTTATTATCTTACTATGTTATCATCTGAGACAATCATAGAGCCAATTCCTTGTCCTCTTTTATCGTAAATTTTTTCTTCTATACAGGTTTTAGGTATTTCTTCTTGTGGATCATAGACTATAAAATCATCTTCTATTTCCATACACCCTATTCCTTCACATTCTTTTGGATCTACTACTAACAATAACTGTTTATTAGTTAATGCTGTTGCAGGCTTTTTTTCTCTAGCTATATAATATTCTATTACATTTCTTTTAAGCTTTGAACCTGCTATTTCTAAATCATCATAAACAGAAACTTCCGTTTCTAGTCCTATATCCGTTATTGAATTTGCATCTAACAATTCAAATATTCCTTCTATACTTCCATATTCTTGTATGGCTGCATCAAATAAGTTTTGATTTTCTTCTAGTCTAATAGTCGCCATCTATATGTATGTTTTCTAAGTTATTAACATCTACCTCTTTTATTCTAAAGTTATCATACTCTAATTGATTACTTATTTCATTCTCTAATCGAAGTCTTGAAATAATCTCTGGACTTTTTAAATAATCCGTAATTCCTACTCCTAAAATTGGATACTCTTTAAAACTACCTTTATGTGATAATAGAATAAGTTCTATATTTTGCTGATCGGTATTTTCAATAGTAAAATCACCATTTTCAAATTCCAAATCTTTGTTTTTGTCTAGTTTAAAATCTTTCATAAATTCTTTAAATTATCTCTCCAGTTCCTTTTCCAATCCCATTTCCTGTTTGAGCAGCAGCACTTCCTGTCGTTTTCACATCTGTATTAACATCTGTTTTCACTACTCCTGATTTTACAAAAACCTCAATTGCATCTGCTAATCCTGACGCTAGAGATGTTATAGAGTCTTGAATTACTTTCTCTTGCTGTTCTATAGTTAATTCTTCATTACTTGCTATGCTCTGATTACTTTTTAATAGTTCTTCTATTGCTCCTTTCAATCCTTCTGTATCTAATGCCATAATAGTTATTCTGTTCCTTGTAAAATTTCATTTAAATTCTGACTAATACTTGTTAAAGCTCCTATATTTGGACTTACTCCTTGAACCACTACTATTTTTTTGACCTCATCAATTAAAGCTACTAATTCATTCTTAAGATTCAATCCTCCTGCTTCCACTCTAAATTTATTAGTCATTTCTAATGCTATATTTTTATCAGAATTTTTAAAAAATACTTTGTCCTTATCAATTAATGCTTGATACCCTTTTACTTCTGAGCCTTCAATTTCAAAACCTACAGCTACTTTAGTTTTATCTAATGTTGTTTTCTGTAATACTTTATCTTCTTCGGTTTCATCAAAAAAAGAAGTTTCTACTTTATCATGAGCTATTGTCGTTTGATGTATGATTTTATGATCTTCTTCATTTTCATTCCAAAACTTAACATCTAAAGATTTTTGTTCTCCATTAAATTCCAGGCTTGTAGTATTTTCAAGTACTATTTCTTTTTCTCCATCACTACCTGTTTTTTCAACTTCTTTTTTAAACAATAAACTTGTGCTATTTACATCTGACTGTACTTCAAAGAATGTAAATGGATCTTTTTGCATTTCCTCTCCTTCTTTACTATCCTTTTTTTCTTCATTACTTTTGATACGTAAAAATATTTTATCTATCTCAGAATATTGAGAAATGAAGGCTCGTGTTTCTGTAGTTTCAATAATTGATATAAAAACCCAACTGTCTAACTTAGGAATACAAATTACTCCTTGCTGTTTCTCTTGTATAGATGCTTTTAAACGAACATTTTTAATTTCAGCTCCATCAGAACGAATTACATTTACAGTATATGATTCTTCTGGATTATTATGTTTAGATCCTTCTACTCTATTTATAGCAATCACTTTAGCTGCATACGTTTGTATACTTCCACTAGTTGCTACTTCTTCTATTAAACTATTTACATCTTCCATCTTCTACTTTTCTTTTTGCAATACTCTTCCTAAACTTATTATTTGTCTATACCCATTTATACCATACTTACGCTCTATTTCTTCTATTTGAAATACTCCGTTTTTTTCTGGCTCTTCTGCGTTTTCTAAACTTATTTTATCTAAGGGTCTCATAAAAGGTTCTCCAAAAGTTGTGATACTTCCTGTTAAGCCTGTTTTCTTTAATCCTGCTATTTTCAAACCTGCTATTACCTGCATTTTTGCTTTTATTTCCTCTACTTTCTTATCGTACTCTATAGTGTTTTCAAAATTTAGCTCTTCGGTATTATTATGATATCTAAATATTTTTAAAAGCTTACCATCTGGATCTCCTATTTCTGCTGCTATAGGCACATTTGAATTCAAATAATTAACCTCTGCCCTCACTCTTATTTTTTTCACTTCACCTTCTTTAACCTTTAAATCATCATCAATAATATTGTAATGAAAACGCAAGCGTCCTTCCCCTATATACGTTTCATTTTTCTCAAAAAAACTCAATATATCATTCACACCTGTACGAGAAATCGCCTTTTTTAGTAACTTTTTAGGTAATGGGGTTTTCACCTCTGTATTTTTATACTTTTCTAAAAATGTATTAACTTCTCCTTCTTCATATTGATAAGGGTTATTTGTAATATATAGCACACTTTTAAATACGGTTTTGCTTTTTCCTTTATTATCCTTTTCTTCTGCTGCTTCTAATCTGAAATAAGAATATATTTTAAGGTCTTTTTTTAAAACCTTAAGAAATTCTGCAATATTACATTCTCTATTAATTACGGTCTCTCCTATTTTTTCTGTAGTTATTTTAGCTACCTCAAAAGGGACTTTAATTTTTTCAAATCGCTCTTTTAATGCGGCTATAGGATCAGATACATTTTTAGATTTATTATTTGTAATTTGATTTTTTTTATCTTCTTTTTTCTTAGCCTCTTTATTTTTGTCTTTGTCTTTTTTTGAACCTGAGTCTGAGTCGATCATTTTGTGCTTTTTTAAATAGTACATCATATCTTCACATACAATTTGTACAGGAGCATCTCCTTTAACTTCTCGTATATATCCCCTAAATGCTGGTTTATACTCTCCATCATAACCTAAAAAAATTTCTATGTAGTAGTCTAATTTAAAAAACTCATGAATACTACGTTGCTCAAAATCAATAGGTGATCTATTTGCTATTTCTATACCCAACGAATCACTAAATTGATTGGTTACAATCGATTTAGGAATTGTTATTGTCGCTGTATCTGTAAAATTTTTATAAGAAGATTGTATAGAAATATCTCTCACATGGGTAAACTGATACACTTTTCCTGAAGGTTTTAAATCCTTCGTTTCATACACTTTTATTTTACAATTTAAATTAAGCATTATCTCTTATAATTAATTCTATAGGTTCGTCTGAAGTTGCTTGAAATGAAAATTTCTGAATGTTTTTAACTCCATCTATAGATGGTATGCTATAATTATCTATTACTATTTCATATACTCCTAATCTATTTAAAATAGCATGCGTTACTCTTAATGCATAAGGAGCGTGTAAAAACTGTTTTAATAAAAATAATTTTCCTTTTGGGTATTCTTTAGTATATCCATCATCAGCAATTAAGCCGTCTACTGAGATACTAAAATCTCCGTTAGAGATATGCTCTTTAACTGTATGATCTCTTCCTTCAATTGCTGTTTTTATAATACTTTTAGACCTACTAACAGAAACATTTACTGCATCTATACGTAAAAATGGAAGTACTAAATTTTTCTTTATTAAAGGTTCAAAAACTAAAGGTGCAAATACAGGTAAATTAAATTCTCCTCCTTTTTTATCTACTATAAAATCTTTGAATTCGGTAAGCCCTAAATCAACTACTTCTTGTGCCGCATAATCAATCAATGTTTCATATTGACTTAATGCATCTTTTAATTTTATATTAAATGCCATTTTTTTCTTTTTCTTTATTAAAATGAATTATTAGCAAATGTTTTTACTATTATTTCTGATAGTGTTGCTTCTAATTGTTTGTTTTTATATTCTTGTAGCCATAATGCTTCTGCTACTAACTTGTAAAATTCATCTATTACTAACGCATAAGGATCTACATTAAAAAAATGACGAACTAAAGCTGCCGATTTTTTCATCCCGTCTAAACCAGCTTCTTTGTTTATTGTACTATCTGTTGCTTCTGGTATCTTTTCTAGTAATGATTTACTTGCCGATAATATAAACTCGTCTTCATATTCCTTTTTCTCTAGTACGCATTCTTTAAATAAATAAGACATTGCAGTATATACATCTTCTTCTTTTAACCTTTTAAATTCTTCTACTATAGCTACTGTTGGTTTTTTTAAATATGCAACTTCTTCATCAGATGTTATTTTAATAACTTCTTTATATTCTTTTTTCCATTCTTCTATTTTCAAAGCTAAATCTGTCATAACCTATATTTGGGTATCTCTTCTAATAAATTCTAATTCTTCTCTTAATGTTTTTACTTTTTTCTGTTTTGATACTTGACTTACATGTAAACTACCAATTACTACTTTTGGTTGTTGGTTTTGTGTATTCATCAATGCCTTACCTACTGCTGAAACATCTGGTATTTTTGGGTTCTCATTTAAATCAAAAAAGGTGTCATTTTCCATAATATTTTTCTTAAACACGCTAGTTTATACTATGCGAGTTATAAAAGTAAGAAGATGGGGTTATAATTTTAATTTTTGAAGACCGCTTTTCCTGTGTTTGCAGTAAGTTTTAAATAAAGCGTTGATTTACAATAGCAAATATTTCTAAGAAGAAGACAGAGATTAAACTAACTGATTACTAAACAAATACTAACCTTTAGCTATTTTAGAAAAAAACAGAATAATATTTAGTTTTATGTTATTTGAACCAGCTAATACCATTTACTTTTAACTATTACGCATAATGAACATCCTATTTTAAAGGATACCAAAGGAGGTAACCCCAAGGGTAGTTGAAAGGTTTATTTTATGCTTTTCACAACCTTATATTACTGTTAGTTCGAGTGATTTTCGATAGAAAATTGTATGGAGAAGAGATAATTACAAAACGAAAACAAAGTTCTCTACATAAATTTTCTTCTGATTTCGACTTCGCTCAATCTCCAGAAAAATCACTTGAACTGACATTTATCCCACATTAATAAAAACCTCAAAAAACAACACATTAAACCTTTTTAATTCTTTCTGGGTTTAAACTTCTTGTTATTGTTTTAATATGAAATTATATTCTAAAAATGATATAAAAAATAAAGCAAGTAATGAAGTTTATTAATTACTTGCCTTAGATTCAATATATTTTAAAATGAAATTATGATTCGTAAGTTCTATTAAAAAGAATGGAAATAGAGAAATAACACTTCTAATTTATTTTAAGGTATGGCTTCGGCTCTACTCAGTCACCGAGTAAAAACTATACTTTTTTAATTAGGTAATCCTGGAAATGAGTTTACAGGTTGTATTTTAATATCTGGAAAGTTTTCTGTGATATATACTTTTAAATCTTCATTGTTTTCTACAATTTGCCATTCTCCACATTCATCTGCAAAATTTTCTACAAACTTTACTTTTAAATCTGGAAAAGCATTCACTATTTTCACTTTTACATCTGCATCATATTGGTTTTCTACTAATTTTATTTTACCATATAATTTTTTCCCTTCAAATTTACAGGT